>CAJXHE010000119.1 GCA_913051865.1 uncultured Flavobacteriales bacterium | reverse complement strand
TCAAAAAAACGACCCCATACTCTTTCCGAACCCCTGTTCCTCAAATGCGAGCGTTGCAATTTCAAGTAACACCCAAGGGGGGTGGGGAGAAGAAGGAAAGGCTTGGTCTGTTTACACGTTGGATGGTCAATTGCAAAAGGAAGGTGTGTCGAATGTCATTGACTGTGCTGGCCTTGCGGATGGTGCATACGTCGTTTTGATCACTTCATCGACTCAGGTTTCCCGCTTGCCGCTCCAAATCATACATTAATCCGTGAAAAATTCTACCCTTCGTTTTCTTCCATTTTTTGTCATTGGCGTTGCAATGGTGGGTTGTTCTTTTCTGTCAGATTTGCCAAACGTTCAACCTCAAGCAAAAACAACTGGATTTACGGTTTCTGCGTTTACGGTTCAGGCGATGCATCCCGGGGTAGAGATGAATTTATGGAAGACGTCTACTTACCGTTTAGAAATCGATGCTCTTTTCCCTGAGGGGTCACACGATTTCGAGCTGTTCGTAGACTCGATTTCTGTGCCAGCTTCATTAATTAGAGATAGAAATGGCGTTCCCTTTGACAACTCCAAACGGGATCGAGTCCAAGTTAAGTTTAAATCTAACAGACATTTTTATCGACCTGGATCGTCTGGATCGATGACGCTCCCGGAGGAGAAATACGCTCCTTCTGGGGTATTTCTCGAAGATGGAGTGTGTTGGTTTACATTTCTGACGTCCTCAAATCGATTGATCCGATGGGACCTTGGCGTTCCCAAGTCTCTGCCCACGACTTACGCTCCCTGAGTACTCACATGACAAGGCATCTCCGGATCTCTTTTTCATGGTGAGCGAATATCTCTCTGTTTTTTGTAATTTGAGGTTCTAAATTCCTTTCTCATGAAACTCCTGGTGGCTGTTTTTTCTTTTTTGTGTACGAGCGTCCTTTTTTCTCAAGGAAATATTGACTCATTACATTTTAATTATCTCAATACCTCTTTGTCCATTACTGACACAGAGCAATCGCTTTTTTGGGACAGATATGAAGAGATGGAACAACAAAAGACAGAGATGATCACCATTCAACGTGAAATGAAGAAATCGTTGATGTATGCCTTTGCGAAATCAGATGATGCGATCAAATCCATCATTCAACAAATTGCAGAGCTGGATCTTTCTAAGGTTAGATTAAAAAGAGATTTCATCATTGATTGTGTAGATATTCTCGATGCAGAGCGTGCTATAAAATTCAGTATCTATGAAAAGAAATTCAAAAAAATGGCGAAGGTTGACAATTCAAAATAGCCACTATGATTTTCGGGTGTCATAAATAATTCGCTGGAAAAAATTTGAGAATCACAATAATCAGACTGATTGAGTCGTCTTAATTATAGAACCAATAATTAAAACCTCAAAAATTGAATTGATGCGTATTGAGAAAAACACCCTTTTTGCCTTTGCGGTTTCTATGACTGCCATTTTTAATCTTGTGTCTGCCCAAAACGATGTTCAAATCACCAATGATTCAGAGGGTAACGAGCAAATAGTCGTGACTTATGAAGCAGATAAACCCAATGACAGTATTGGGTTGACTATCATGGGAGATACTCAAATCACGATTTGTCGATTTGCGCGCGTCTCGAATGAAGCCACTGACAATGGAATGTGCATTGCCACTTACAATGTACAAGATTTGAAGAATTGTGGTGCAGGTGAAGGCTTCCAAAAAGCCTACAATTCAGTTAAGAGCATCGCGGTGTACCACAACCCGCTCGAAAGCGATGAGAAGTTTTTGTTTGAAGACGACAAGATTGAAACAAATTTATAAAAGTGGGGGGAGCGAATAAAAGGAAATAAGGACGGAGAATTAAACCCTATGGTGATCATTATGAAGATTGATGACAATACTTCGGGGTGTATTGTCTTCTTAATCTCAATGCGCTTTCAACTGTTTACGAAGTGCTGTCAATACTCTACGAATTAAGCAACTTGAGCACGTAACATTTGAGGTGTTGTATTCTCTTATTCATCGTGATTAATTGTGTAGTTTTGCACTGCTTGATATCAAGCATTTTTAGCCTCGTAGTACAATGGATAGTGCATGGGTTTCCGGTACCCAAAATCCAGGTTCGATTCCTGGCGAGGCTAC
>CAJXHE010000118.1 GCA_913051865.1 uncultured Flavobacteriales bacterium | reverse complement strand
GCTCCACGAAAGTTGTAAAATAAGCCCCGTTATCATATAGATATCGGGGCTTATTTCTTTTCAGGTCAAATACTCCCCTGATTTATTTATAAGATTAATTATGTCTAAATTAGGCATCAGTAAATTGTCCAATTGTTATGCTGACGAACAACAGTTAAACTTGAAGCCCTTCGCAAATGAAATTATTTATTAAACTCATTTTATTATTCACGTTCCCCTTTTCTATGTTGGGGCAGAATCCAAACCCTAGCGCTGAGTTAGATGAATTTATTCTCGGTGAGATGGATTATGAGAATATACCAGGGATGTCCACTCTAATCGTAAAAGGTGGTGAGATTGTTTGGGTTGAATCATATGGCATGGCTGATATAGAAAACAATACAGCAGTGTCTAATAACACGTCATTTCTTATGGCCTCTGTGTCTAAACTCTTTACCGGAACAGCTTTAATGCAACTCCAGGAGGATGGTTTGGTGGATTTGGATCAGGACATTAACATATACTTGCCTTTTGCAGTGAATAATCCGAATTTTCCGAATTCAATGATTACGCCTAGGATGCTTATGACACATTCGTCTTCCATAACTGATAATGGATCAGCGATGGACGGGTACTACAGTATTGGTGATCCCACGATTACTTTAGCAGACTGTATGGAGATGTATTTCTCGGAGTCAGGAGCTGATTATAGCGCAAGTAATAATTTCTCGAACAACTCGCCTGGAACCTATTTTGATTACTCAAATATGGCTACAGCTCTTGCGGGATATTTAGTTGAAGTCGTTTCTCAACAACAGTTTAATGAGTACAGCGACTTAAATATTTTTGATGCTTTATGTATGTATAACACATCGTGGTTCTTGTCAGAATTAGATACACTTAATGTTGCGCGTCCGTATAATTTTCAGGGAGGCCAGTATAATCCTATTGCTCATTATGGTTTTGCAGACTATCCTAACGGACTTTTAAGGTCCAGTGTGCTAGACTTGGCAAATTTCATGATTGCCTATCTACAAGAGGGCACATTGAATGATAATCAGCTCCTAAGCTCATCTTCTGTCAATGAAATGTTAGCCCCACAAATTCCGTTTATTGATGATACTCAAGGTCTTAATTGGTACACAGAGGAGATCTACCTGTCAGGTGGTGGCGTGGTGGATATGTGGGGACATAACGGAGGTGAAAGTGGCGCGAGTACAGATTTGTATATAAATCCTGAAAATGGAATTGGGATTGTCGTTTTAAGTAATGCAGAGGGTGAAAACCTATATGTAGTGGATGAACTATATGACTATGCATTGTCACTATCTACTTCTGGTGTAGGAAACCCTTCTTGTGATCCACTTTCTGTTGATTCCGATCCTCAATCATTTCTCAGCTTGAGTGTTTATCCTAATCCTGCGAATCATTCGATTACGATTCAGTCTGAAAGGGGAGGAGTGCTTTCAATTGCGTCTATTTTGGGCGTCCAAGTCATCAAGCAAGATGTTAAATCTACAGATAGGGTTGATGTTTCAAGTCTTTCAGTGGGTACTTACTTTGTCGCTCTAAATAATCAAGTTCTGACACTCATCATTCAATAATTGCATGATATATTATATATCTGCAAGCGTGTTAAATCCTCCTCAAACTTATCGGTTTCTAGCTTCTCATTTTACCAATATGTGTTTAGCACCCCTCAGCAAGTTGGAAAATGACAAATTTCTCTTTAATTCCTGAAGGGCCAATAAACTTAATTCTGAGGACAATGCAATCCACCACAACTCTGACGTGACTTGGACTCGGCTCCATCACTAGAGAGTTAGCGTTATTTTTTGGAACACTGCCACACACGTACTCGAAGGCTTCGATTAGCTCAGTTTCATTGTACTCTAAAAAGAGTTGTTTTTCTTCTTCGTTGATAGATGCCGTTTGAAAAAAGTTCTCCTCACAATACAAATTATGCCATGGAGATTGAAAGCGATGCCATTCACTCAAGCTGCAGGTGGTTCCGTCACCGGGAAAGCTCAAGATGTTTTCGTGTCTTTGAGAGACTTCCAAAATGGAGGTACCTTCAGCTGGTTGTAAAAAAAAGAAACGGTGTTCCCAGCGAGACTCAAATTCCAAATGAATGATGATTGAGTCGTGAGAATCCATGTCGCCATGAGTGATGAAGTTGTCTTCCCAAATTGCTGAGCGTGGTTCGTTTTTCTCGCTGACCGCGAATAAACTGAATTCATTAAAAGCCACTTCATGCTGAACGGACTGTCCTTTTTCTCTGCGGAAAATTCTGTTGCCGGTCACCTCAGAGAAATTTAGTTCAATTCGCCCTTTGTCATTGACGACAACACGATTAAAAGACTGATGGTAAATAGGGTCTTGCGTCGGGTTTTCAAGGGTTGGGATGGGCTCATACCCATAGGTGAGCTGATAAAATTCAAACGCCTGCATGTCGCGATTAAAATGTATGGGCTCGGTGTATGAAAAGGCTCTGAAGGTCTTTTCATATAGATATCCATAGTAGTCATGCAAAAGAAAGCATTCTATGGGGATGCCTTGGGGTGTGATGCTCGCGAGATAGATTTTGACGCCTTGCTTCTCATGAAACAACAAGACCACATGGTCGTCCCTAACCTCGACGATATCATCTTTCGTGATAGGAAGGAAGTTGACCAAATCAATTCCTCCATTTGGTGTGCTTTTCTTTTCGTTTTCATTGAAGAACTGCCAGTCAGTCATCTCAAATTGAATGGCGGGGATCACTTCTTGTTGGCTCATGGACAATGAATCGATTTGACCCGCCAACAGTAAATCAATCCCGTTCGCGAAGTTCCCAGGTGGTATTTCCTGGGCGCTTATGGAGCTTGAGGCGATGAGT
>CAJXHE010000117.1 GCA_913051865.1 uncultured Flavobacteriales bacterium | reverse complement strand
GATATCTAACGAAAGTTGATCTGATTCGGTATCGCTGACCTTGTCACTTTCTACGAGTACTCTGAGTTCTCGTCCAGCTTGAATGGCATATGACTTCGTGACTCCTGGATATTCAAGTGCCAGGTCTTCCAGGTTGCGAAGGCGTTCGATATATGCTTCCACCATTTCACGTCTTGCTCCTGGTCGCGCTCCTGAAATAGCATCACAAACTTGTACAATAGGAGAAATCAAACTGGTCATTTCAATTTCATCATGGTGTGCGCCAATTGCATTTAACACGTCTCCTTTCTCACCATTTCGTTCAGCGATTTTCATGCCTAAAAGTGCGTGTGGCAATTCGCTTTCCTCCTCACTGACCTTTCCGATGTCATGGAGTAGTCCTGCGCGCTTGGCGATCTTAGGGTCCACACCGACTTCAGCAGCCATTGTCGCACAAAGATTTGCAACTTCCCTAGAGTGCTGGAGTAGGTTTTGTCCATAGGATGAACGGTATTTCATCCGGCCCACCATTCGCACAAGTTCACTTTTTAAATTGTGAATTCCGAGGTCAATACATGTGCGTTTTCCCAGTTCCATGATCTCTTCGTCAATCTTCTTAATCACCTTTGCGACAACCTCCTCTATTCGTGCAGGGTGAATTCGTCCGTCTGTGACAAGTTGATGTAGGGAAAGTCTAGCAATCTCCCGTCTTACAGGGTCAAAACAAGATAAAATAATCGCTTCGGGTGTGTCGTCAATGATGAATTCGACGCCAGTAGCAGCCTCGAGTGCTCTGATATTCCTGCCCTCACGGCCAATAATACGTCCTTTAATGTCGTCGTTTTTGATGTTGAATACGGAAACGGAATTCTCCACTGAATGCTCCGTTGCCACTCTTTGAATGGTCTGAATGACAATCTTTTTTGCGTCTGTATTTGCTTTGAGTTTTGCATCGTCGATGATGTCCTGAACCATTGAAGCTGCCTGAATTTTTGCGTCTTGCACGGTTTGCTCTATCATGTTCTTTTTTGCGTCTTCAGCAGACATGCCAGATATTTTCTCAAGGAGATCAATCGCCTTAAGCCTGTCATTTTCAACATCTGTAGATTTCTTCTCTATCGCTTGTATGCGCTGATTTATTTTTTCAGTCCCTTTTTCCAGTTGCTTCTCAAGGTCTTTGGTTTTCTCATTTTGTCGATTGAGATTTTTCTCTGTGTTACGAATGCGCTCCTCTCGCTCATTGAGTTTGCGGTCTAGATCTTTGCGCTCGCTTTTTTGCTTCTCCTTTAATTCGAAGAACTTTTGCTTTGCCTGAGAAATCTTTTTCTCTTTAATACGCTCTCCTTTAAGCTCAGCTTCGCGAATAATTCCGTCAGCTTTTGATTTAAGGCCCATCTTTGAAAAGATGAATCCGAGTGCTCCACCGACGATTACGCCGCCGATGATGTACATTAATATAGTTAAATCCATTGAGGTTTGCCTTACGGCTTACCCTTCCATTTCCGATTGAATCCGTTGGAGTAGGTCTTCGATTGCTTGAGTTGACTTTGTGTCTTGCGCATAATCTTTTTCCGACTTGTTATTTTCAGAAGATGATGAAGATTCTAGCTGTTTAACACGTATCGACAGCTGAAGTGCTGTCATGGCAAATAAGTCAATTCTGTCTTGTACTGCAAATTGAGATTTTAATTCTTTAATTCTCTCATCAACAGCAGCAGCAGCATCTTTAATCCCCTGAACTTCTTCTGGTGAGACAGTCAGCGGATAAGAACGCCCTGCGATACTTATGTCAATGGTTTCTTGAGACATTGTAAGATTAATTATTCTGTAAATTCAGACAAGACAAACATGAGTCGATTTCCTCCACCAGCGCATCTATTTGATCGGCTGAAAAGGCAGCTGTGTCATGGCTTTGAATTGTGGGGTTAGGTGATGAACTTTTGCTTGCACTTAGCGCTACTTCGTATTTATCAACCGCACTCTCATACTTGTTTTGAAGAGCTGTTAACTGTTCTTTTAAGTCTTTTATTTGAGCGTGGGCTTTCTCTTCTTCTGCTTTTCGGGAAGAACGCTCCATCTTGTAATCTTGAAGCAAACGGTCTGTTGCGGCGACAAGTTTTTCTGTGGATTCTTTCAGTGTAGGCATGGTGCTAGCTATCTTAACAAATGTAAGTCATTGAATCTAATGATTTGCTAATTTTGGCATGTATTACCCCGTTTAGATTTGTAGTTTTACACCATGCCTCTAAAAACCTCTCTTTTTGTATTGATTTCACTTGTGTTTGCTGGATTTTCATCCTTCAGCCAAAACACTTCTGACACCCTTCATTCATCTATGACAGGCTTGATCGCACCACTTGGGATCCCCCTTGTGTTGAGTGGTAATTTCGGAGAATTTAGAGGAAATCACTTTCATACGGGACTCGATTTCAAGACGCAAGGCCGTGAAGGATTTCCTGTTCTTGCGGTTGCAGATGGTGAGGTGGCACGTGTGAAAGTGAGGCCTGGGGGATACGGCAAGGCTTTATATCTAAAACATAAAAATGGCTCAACCTCGGTATATGCGCATTTGTCCCTTTACTCGCCCGAGATAGAAGCTTGGTTGATTAAAAGACAATACGCTTCCAGGTCTTTTGGTATTGATGCTTGCCCTGTGACATCGGTGTATTTTTCGCAAGGGGATACCATCGGATGGAGCGGCAATTCGGGATCTTCGGGTGGCCCACATCTGCATTTTGAGATGCGTGATGAACATCAAAAGCCAGTGAATCCTCTGCAATGGGAATTGGCGGTTTTTGACTCACGAGCTCCAGAAGTGGGGCGGCTGTGGATTGTTCCTGTGGATGCGCGTGGATTAGAAAACAGAGATGCTGTTGTGAAAGTGAATAAAGGAGATACAGTGTCACTCTCATCCGGTCATGTAAATCTCTGTGTTGAAGCCAAGGATCGGCTAGATGGCGCTTCAAATGTGTGCGGTATTTATAAGCTTGAAGTTGAAATAGAGGGCGCCATTTTTTCATCGTATTGCATCGACACGCTTGATTTTTCTGTCAATAA
>CAJXHE010000116.1 GCA_913051865.1 uncultured Flavobacteriales bacterium | reverse complement strand
AATAAGCCCCGATATCTATATGATAACGGGGCTTATTTTACAACTTTCGTGGAGCAAAGAGGCGGGAAGTCGAAACATTTTGATTTGACTAGGACTAGACAACTATCTGAATTGTTTTCGATTTCATCATACCCCTTCATTTATTGCAATCAACTCATCTGTAATGCTTATCTTTATTAGATGAAGTACATCTATGTTTTTATGCTTTGCACGATTTGCTTAATGTCTCGTGCACAAACCACCAGTTGCCTTGCAGACTTGGACAACAGTGGCGTAGTTGAAGTCCAAGATGTATTGACCTTGCTGTCCCATTTCGGATGCACCACGGATTGCGGGGACTCAGACATCAATAGTGATCAAATTGTGAATGTAACAGATGTCCTGCTGGTGTTGAGTGTGTTTTCAACATCATGTCAATCAGAGGAGACGTTGGGGTATAACATGCTACTCATGGGACATAGTTTTTTCAAACCTTATGCGAATAGAATAGGAGAATTAGCAACAGATGCGGGATTTGTCAATCACACCCAAGCTTTTGTTTTTGAAGGAGGAGCTGATGGATACCCCATCAGTCTATGGAATGACACAGGGTCAGACAATCAACTCATTAAAGCAATTCTTGACAACGGTGTTGTGGATGTATTTGGAATGGTCGCTGACACTCGTCAAATCGCCAATGAGTCTTTAAATGGTCATCGATACTGGATTGAGTATGCCCTTCAAAACAATCCTGACGTCACAGTGTTTTTATCAATTAGCGCTCCATCTAGCCCTGCCAACTGGGAACAGATGGCTGAGGGACTTGGATATGAAACGGTGCAAGAAGCATACGCAGCACACATCACTCAAGATGCGCATGTGGCATTGATCGATACGTTACGTGCTGAATTCCCATCAACAAATATCTTCTCCATCCCTACGGGTAAAGCAAGTGTCAATTTATGGCAAATGTACCAAGATGATTTACTGCAAGATGACATCGAATACGTGGGTGAAGCAGAAAACTCACTTTTCACTGACGCATTTGGTCACCAAGGAGAGATGACTGCTCAAACGGGGGCACTGATGTGGCTTAAGGGTATCTACAACGTTGACCTAACTACCAACGGTTTTGATACAGGTTTCAATACAGACTTGCACACAGTTGCTGAAGAAGCCATGAACAGTCATGATCCAGATTACAATCAGTAAATACTTCTATCCCCTCTCTTTTTCGAAAGCTTTAGGGGAAAATAAACCCAGAAACATGAGGGATCCGGGCTTATTTTGCACATCTAAAAAGTGGAGCCGGGGGGAGTACTTGGGATGAAAAAGGAAATCCCAACACGAATGAACGGATTGGGATAACAATAACATACAGGCGGAAAAGAGCGAAAGTGCACCCCGCCGGCAACTCATCACAGCATAGGATTCAGCTTGCTTCGCAAGACACAACAACTTCACCATCCTCAACCTGAAGCGAGCTTCGGTTGAGACTGGTTTCGTCGCTGACACGCCTTTGGCGTGCTGAATCACTTTTGTGATTTCGTGGAGCCGGGGGGAGTCGAACCCCCGTCCAAACAAGGGAGAACTGGGATTTCTACATGTTTATTCCGTGATTGATTTTCGACTTGAGGATGGCCATGGACAGCCCACCTAAAGCTTAGTTCAGTAGATTTCGCTCCGGGTGTCGAACCCACCGTTCACTAGTCCCATTTGCCTGATACCCCATTGATGCCGCGGAAGGGTCCGTACGTTGCATCGGGATAGCTCGTTCATCTATCTAATAGAAGAATAAGGGTAAAAGACTGAGTCTCTTAAGCCGCGAGCGCGTAGGAATTGTTGTCATTTCTGACTGTAATAATTCATTATTTACGAGCGGAATTACCAAGAGCTCGACATGCTTACACA
This sequence comes from uncultured Flavobacteriales bacterium, assembly GCA_913051865.1. GTDB lineage: Bacteria > Bacteroidota > Bacteroidia > Flavobacteriales_D > Sanyastnellaceae > UBA974. The sequence continues at coordinate 1,296 of CAJXHE010000116.1, read as the reverse complement.
ATTAACCATCTTGCTGTCAAATCCAAGATCGGCCCCAAAAACAAAGAACAGCAAGGGTCTAACGAATAAAAATGCGCAAGGTTGCCTTGAGAGGCGTAAAGGTAGATGGGATTGAGTAAATTGCGGGCATGAAAATGGGTCTAATCAAAGAAGGGAAATTGCCGCCAGACGAAAGAGTCGCACTTACGCCTGTTCAATGTCGTGAGTTTATGGAGCGGTGGCCGGATGTGGCGCTCGTGGTGCAGGAAAGTGAGGTAAGAAGGATTCCAGCGGAAGAGTACACCCAAGCGGGCGTTTCCGTCGTGGCGGATGTCAGTGATTGCGATGTGTTAATCGGCGTCAAAGAAGTGAATATAGAAGATCTGATTGCGGGAAAGACCTATCTATTTTTCAGCCACACCTATAAGAAACAACCCTACAACGCCGCGTTGCTGGCAGCCATTTTAGAGAAGAAGGTGAGTTTGATCGATTATGAGATGCTGAAGAAACCCGATGGGAATCGCATCATCGGTTTTGGACGTTGGGCTGGAATTGTCGGGGCATACAATGGATTGCGTGCTTGGGGACTGCGCGAGAATACGTTCACCCTACCGCGGGCAATCGACGGGAAGGACCAGGATGAGATGGTTTCAAAAGCGAAGGCAGAAAAGTTTCCGAAGGGCTTGAAAATCGTTTTGACGGGACATGGACGTGTGGGACGAGGGGCCGCTGAACTTCTAGACGCAGTAGGGATACGTAAGGTCGACCAAGAGGCATTTCTATCCCAAGAATTTACCGACGGCCCTGTATACACACACCTGGATATTGCAGATTACAACGCACGGAAAGATGGGGGTGCATTCGACAGAGAAGCGTTTATCAATGAGCCTTCTCATTTTCAAAGCGCCTTCCTGCCCTTCGCATGTGCGGCAGACATCTTCATCGCCGGACATTATTATGCCCAAGGATCGCCTTATATCATCTCCAGAGCGGATTTAAAACATCCCCAAGTGACCTTGAAAGTGGTCGCCGATATAAGTTGTGACATTGACGGACCTGTGGCGTGTACACTGAGGCCTTCTTCAGTCGCAGACCCCATTTATGGGTACGACCCCGAAAATGAATGTGAGTGTGCGACAGACACACCTGGAAGCATCACCGTGATGGCCATCGACAATTTGCCGTGCGAACTGCCGAGAGATGCGTCGAAAGGGTTTGGGCGCGACATGCTCGACCACGTCATCCCTTTGCTGATTGAGGGAGACCGAGACGGTATCCTTGCCGGCGCCAGAGAGACGGGACTCGATGGAGAACTGT
>CAJXHE010000115.1 GCA_913051865.1 uncultured Flavobacteriales bacterium | reverse complement strand
CCCGTTCGTCGTCGATAAAATCCGCCACACCACAGCCCAATAAAACACTGAACGTCGTCATTAAAAAGAGGAAATCTGAAAATTTGAATTTTTGCATTTTAATAAAGCTGTCCGCAAGTTACGGGAGTGTACCTTTGCATTCGCTATGAAAACACACTTCGCATTTTGCCTTTTTCTATTGATTAGTTCAACATCAACCTTCGCCCAATCCACGGTAAGTGGTCGTGTGCGTGATGCTGTAACGGGGGAATACATCCTCGGAGCAAACATCATTATTGAGGGACAGCAAAAGGGAGTGTCCACAAATCTCTACGGATTTTATAGCATTACTGTACCTGAGGGCATACAAACATTGAGATATTCATTTATCGGATACAAAAACCTTGTTGAGAAACTTGAAGGCGGAGAAACAAAGGTCATCAATGTAGAGCTTACACCTACGACCATTGAAATCGGACAAGGAGCTGAGGTGATAGGGAGGCGTACTCAAAATACCCAGAGCACAGATATGGGACGCACAGATGTGAGCATTGAGACGATTAAAAGTTTGCCTGCCCTATTCGGTGAAGTTGATGTCTTGAAAGTCATCCAACTGCTTCCAGGCATTCAGAGTTCAGGAGAAGGAAATACCGGCTTCTATGTTCGCGGTGGAGGTCCAGACCAAAACTTAATCCTGCTTGACAATGCCGCTGTCTATAATGCCTCTCATTTGTTTGGTTTCTTCTCGGTGTTTAATGCCGATGCCATCAGCAATGTCGATGTTCACAAAGGAACAATGCCTGCCAGGTATGGAGGTCGAATCTCATCAGTGCTAGACATTTCCCTGAGAGAAGGGAATCGACGCGAGATGAAGGTCAATGGCGGGGTTGGTTTGATTAGCGCAAGACTTACTGCGGAAGGACCTATCGTCAAAGACAAATCCAGCTTTATCATATCAGGCAGAAGAACGTATATCGATGTCCTTACGCGTCCCTTTGTAAACAACACTTCAGCCGCCGGATCAGGATACTATTTTTACGACCTGAATGCCAAAATTAATCACAGATTTAGCGAAAAAGATGAGATCTTTCTGAGTGGATATTTTGGCCGTGATGTCTTCAGCTTCTCGAGTGCTGACGCAGGGTTTTCAACGTCAATCCCTTGGGGAAATGCTACGGCCTCTCTGAGATGGAATCACCTTTTCAACGACAAGCTATTCCTGAATATGAGCGCCACATATAGTGATTATGACTTTTCATTTGTGGGGAAACAAGAGGAATTCTCTTTCGGGTTTAACAGTGGCATTGAAGACTGGAGTTATAAAACTGCACTGAGCTACTACCAATCTCCTCGACACAAAGTCATCACCGGGGTAGACTATGTTTTCCATGAATTCATGCCCACAGATTACTTTGCGCAAACTGGAGACACGCCTATAGACATCGGGATATCAGGCGTGACGTTTAGTCACGAAACAGCACTCTATATTGAAGATAAATTCGATCTCAATGAGAATATAAGAATCTCCGCTGGATTGAGATATAGTGACTTTAGACACGTCGGACCATTCACGAGATACAGCCAAGATTATACGCAACCTGACTCTGTCAATTACGGAAAAGGCGAACTCGTCAAAAGATATGGCGGATGGGAGCCCCGACTTAGCATGCGTGTCACGACTGGCCCCAACTCCAGCATCAAGGCCGGCTACAGTGAAAACTACCAGTATGTACATCTTGCCTCATTGTCTGCCTCTACAGCACCTACGGATGTCTGGGTACCAAGTAGCGACGTCGTCAAACCTCAATGGGGACGTCAATGGAGTACAGGGTATTTCACAGACATCGGAAAGAATAAAAATTGGGAGACCTCAATTGAACTTTATTATAAAGACCTTGAAAACCTTGTAGAGTACGCTGAAAACACGCTTCCAACTGACAACATTGGTACAAACACAGACAACAATCTTGTATTTGGTACAGGATGGTCATATGGTGCGGAATTTTTCGTCAAAAAACGATCTGGAAAAATAAATGGTTGGATCGGATATACTTGGAGTAAAACAGAACGGTTGTTTGAGGCACTCAATAACGGAGAAATCTTCCCTGCAAAATTTGACAGACGTCATGATTTGAGCTTCGTCATAGATTACACTTTGAATGAGAAATGGAGACTGGGAGGTGTTTTCGTGTATGCCACAGGAAACTCAATCAGTCTTCCGATACAGAGGTATATGGTCGAGGGAAGGATCACCGACCTTTACGGACCTCGTAATGGATACCGCATGGCGGATTACCACAGAGCAGATATAAGCGCGACGTTTACGCCAAATAAGAAAGCGAGAAATAAAAACAAAAAGACTGAAAATTCTTGGGTCTTTAGCGTTTACAATATCTACAACAGAGCAAATCCATATTTTTTGTTTTTCGATACAGAAGGGTCATTAAATGATGGGTCTCTTCAAATTCAAGCCAAGCAAATTTCACTTTTCCCTATACTACCTTCGTTCACTTGGAACTTCAAGTTTTAATTTAAGCAATTCATCGTTCGTCACAAGAATATGAAAGCACTCAGAACCCTTAATCCACTTTTCTGGAAATACCGAAACAGACTTATAGCAGGGTTTGTTTTCATCATATTCACGAATGGATTGGCTGTTTTTGCACCCGCTTTGGTCGGTGAGGGAGTCAATGTTTTAAGGGAGGCATATGTCAATTACTTAGAGCCTGTTGCAAACGCAACAAATGAAACTGAAATCTCGGCTGTTTTTGAGAACAACAAAGACATTAAGTTGCCTCAAATACTTGCGACAATAGCTAAATGGACAGGCTTTTCAAGCGAGTGGGATGGAGAAGTGAACACCATGAAAGACGTTCACAGACTGGTGATTGTGATTGCTGTTTTTCAGGCACTCCTTTATTTAATTAGCTTCCTCATCAAAGGAGTATTCCTGTACTTCACACGCCAAACCATTATCGTGAACTCACGCATCATGGAGTTTGACTTAAAGAAAAAAATCTACGCGCATTACCAGAAATTGGACGCCTCATTTTATAAAGCGAATGACACAGGTGATTTAATGAATCGAATCAGCGAGGACGTAAGTAAAGTGCGGATGTACCTCGGGCCCGCCGTCATGTATTCTCTAAATCTCGCAGCATTGATCATACTCGTGGTGTGGATTATGCTCACCATAGACGTGACGTTAACCATATATGCCCTACTCCCACTCCCGTTAATG
>CAJXHE010000114.1 GCA_913051865.1 uncultured Flavobacteriales bacterium | reverse complement strand
ACGATGCAAGAGTGTCAAACCTCTACTACCAAGAATTCCGAGGCTTGTTAATCTCGATGGGTGTCATCAGTTCAATAGAAGATGAGAATGGTGATTTCGTCATGACGGCGTTTCCAAATCCAACATCGGATGTGCTTTATGTTGAAGTATCAAAGGCCTATGTCGGTACGACGTTTACGCTTTCAGATATAAACGGACGGTTGGTTGATGTCTTAAATGTCAATTCTGAACGTACTTCTATAGATGTAAGTGATTTAGAGCGTGGCGTTTATGTCTTGCACTCTGCGAAATTAAACAGATCGCTTCAAGTTGTAGTTCAATAGTCGTTTAGAGAGAAAATTGTGTGTACCTTTTGCATACAATGACTCCTACTCAAAAATTAGAAGATTATAGCCAAGAGCAACACGACACTTGGAATTTTCTATACGACAGACAGAAAGCGCATCTCCAGGGCAAAGCCAGCCAGCTTTATCTTGATACGCTAGCAGAAATGTCGGACACTTTGACCAGGACGTCTATCCCTATGGTAGCGGATATGGCGTCTCAATTGAAGAAAGCGACTGGATGGTCTATTGAAATTGTTCCTGGACTCATCCCACCCTCCGAGTTTTTCAAACTGTTGTCGCAGAAAAAATTCTGTACATCTACGTGGGTGCGTCGTAAAGATCAAGTTGATTACATCGAAGAGCCAGATATGTTTCACGATACATTTGGTCATATCCCTCCTTTAATGAACGCTGATTTCGGGAGTTTTATGCACAGATTTGGGCAAATTGGAACGGCACTTTCAAACAATGGTCGAGCGTTTCAAGTCACTCAACTTCAGAGGTTGTATTGGTTCTTTGTTGAATTTGGATTTATCAGAGAAGCTGGGAAAGCCAAGCTATTCGGTGCGGGCATCATGTCATCATATGGAGAAACGACCCACGCATGGGAATCGCGAAATACTTCAAAGGTTTTCAATCTCGCTGAAGTCATGTCAACGCCTTTTCAGACGGATGTTATTCAAAACGAATATTATATTTTAGATAGTATTCCCGAATTGGAACGGGAACTAAATCACTGGTTCGAAAGAACAATTTAACTGATCACTATGAAACTATTTTTCTGTGTTATTTTGACAACCCTTTTTTCATTCAACCTTCCTGCCCAAACCGGTATAGGATGTGATGGCGAACGGTATAGATATCGCATTTTTGAAGCGTTCTCAGTGGATTCTAACATCCCTTATGGCAGCAATATTAACGCAACAGGGAGCACTGTCTCTTTGGATATGGATATCTATCGGCCTTTAGGAGATGTAGTCACGAATAGGCCAGTTGTTGTTGTCGCCCATGGTGGTTTTTTTATAGGAGGTTCTAATGATGGAACAGACGTGGTGCCTCTTTGTCAGGATTTGGCAAGAATGGGATATGTTGCAGTATCCATTAGCTATAGATTGGGTATCTCAAATTTCTTCGCCCTCGAATCCTCACTTCAAGAGGCTGTGATTCGAGGTGTTCAAGATGCAAAAGCCGCAGTGAGATATCTACGTAAAACACATGCAGAAGATGGGAATCCTTGGGGCATAGATCCAGAACGCATTGTTTTGGGAGGGTCTTCTGCAGGCGCTTTTATTGCGCTACATTCAGCCTATGTAGATGACTTGTCAGAGATTCCTTCAACAGTAGATTTTAATGCGAATGGTCTGTCAGGTGGTATCGAAGGGGATTCAGGATCTCCAGGCTATTCCTCAGATATACTTTCCATATTCAGTATTTCAGGAGCGATAGGAGATGTTGAATGGATATCATCAGGAAACAAGCCATTGGTAAGTGTCCATGGCACCAGTGATGGCACAGTTCCCTTTGGCACAGGTTATGTTCAATTGTCGGGGATCAATGTGACGATAGTAGATGGCAGCGAGATTGTTCACAACCAAGCAGATTTGTTAGGGTTAGACAACTGTTTCCATGTATTCCCAGGAGCTGGGCATACACCACATCAGTCATCTACACAATATTATGACACCACGCGGGCCGTGACGGTCGGTTTTACAAGCAGACAAGTGTGTCCTTTATATCCACCTATTTGTGGTTGGTACGATGTGGATGCCCCGCCTCCAATTGAAAATACATGCCCAGCAGATATCGTTGCTGACGGTCTTATTACTGTTGCAGATGTGCTCGAGATTCTGGGTCAATTTGGGTGCGATATTAATTGTTTTGCGGATGTTGATGCAGATGGCGCGGTCACCGTGTCGGATGTCCTGTCTGTCCTGTCTGTGTTCGGTGAACCGTGTCCAAATTAACCTTGTCCAAGCCAAAAGATGAATTTTGAGATCTGCGTAAGTACGCCTGTGGATGTTGCGTTGGCAAAAGAAGCTGGTGCGGACAGAGTTGAGCTATGTGGACACTGGGAATGTGGCGGACTGACGCCAACCTCTGCTTCTGTAAGAGCGAGTACAAGCATAGGGATTCCTGTGAGGACATTGATACGACCTAGAGCGGGAAGTTTTGTTTACAATACTTCTGAAAAACAATTAATTGTCGCTGAAGCATTGGACTGTCTAGATGCTGGGGCGGAGATGGTTGTCGTCGGCGGATTGGATGAATATGGTCATGTGGACGCGCATCTTATTGAGATGCTGTGCGCGAAGATTTCCTCAGAAATCATGGTGTTTCACAGAGCACTAGATTTGTCAACACATCCATTAGAGTCAGCACAAGTTTTACAAGATTTCGGAATAAGCAAAGTGTTGTCGAGTGGAGGTGCTCCAGCGGCTGGTTTAGGGCTTGGCTTGCTTGGTGATCTTTCCAAACTTGGAATGGAGGTAATCGCTGGAGGGGGTGTGAGATTAGAAGATATTACAGCGCTAGGCGAAGCGGGAGTTGAAGCTATACATGCGTCTTGTAGATTAAAAACGCTCCCAGATACCATGACAAATATCGATGAAGGGTTGTTTGATCTAAGCACCTATCCGGTAGATTTTGACAAGGCGCTTCTGCTTAGTGATGGCGTACTAAAATGGAATGAATATGAATCTTAAGCATTTGAACGTCAGTTTCCTGACGGTGGTGGCATTTGTTGCGCTTATTTCTTGTGCCCCAAACTCACCTCACAACATTCCATCGGGTGGGGTTGGCGCACTTATACCGTTGCCGAAATTGATGTCTTTCATTGGAGAAGGTGAGGAATTGAAACCGTTTTTTTCGGGGAGAGATTTAAGGGTTCAAGGTTTTGAAAATTTGGGAAACTCTGCAGATGTGGTAGAGTCTTGGTTAATGGGTGTGGGGGTTGAAGTCAGGAGGGACTTCCCGACGCCTGCAAATTTAATTTTTGAGATTAACGAAAAAGTGGGAGAGGGAGATGAATTTTATAATTTGACCATCGTGGATGATGTCATTCATCTTTCTGCAAATAGTGAGGTGGGACTCTTTCGGGGATTTACCACACTCAGATTGATGATGCCGAACGCCTGTGAATATGGCGGATGTAAGCACGGTTTTTTTCTGCCAGAAATTACTGTTCAAGATTCACCAGATTTTGAACATCGGGGGTTGTTGTTGGATTGTTGTCGTCATTTTATGGATGTAGCGTTCATTAAAAAAACAATCGATAACCTTGCGCTGCACAAGATGAATGTGTTGCATTGGCATTTGACAGAAGATCAAGGGTGGCGCATTGAGATCGATGCATACCCCCTTCTTACCGAAATAGGTGCATGGAGAACTGAGTTGGATGGAACAACACATGGCGGATTTTATTCAAAGGATGAAATCAGAGAGGTGATACGGTATGCT
>CAJXHE010000113.1 GCA_913051865.1 uncultured Flavobacteriales bacterium | reverse complement strand
CAAAGATGAGAAGTAGTTACTATATTTGCACCCTCCTTTTAGGGCGATTAGCTCAGTTGGTTCAGAGCACCTCGTTTACACCGAGGGGGTCGGGGGTTCGAGCCCCTCATCGCCCACCAAAGCGGAATACTGAAAAGTGTTCCGCTTTTTTTATCAGGGCAATCTTAAGATTAGCTTGTGGTATAAGACCCACTTAAATAAGAAAACGAAATGTTTTTTTCTACTTTTTCTGACAATGTATGATGTACTGGACAATTATAAGCGGCTCTTTCTAAGATCGTTTTCGTTTTTGAATCGTATTCTTTGGGGAAAATTAAATCAATGTCAATCTTAACGATTCTTCTCGGATTCGTTCCCATCGTTTTTTTAACGGTTGCTTTAGTGCCTATAATATCAATATCATTTTTCTCCACAGCAATGGCCATAATGGTTAAAATGCAACTTGCTAAAGCAGAGCACAACATATCTGTTGGTGAAAATGTTTCTCCAAGTCCATGGTTGTCTTTTGGCGCATCGGTACTTATTTGAGATCCGGAATCTAAATGCGTCGCAATGGTTCTTAATTCTCCTTGGTATTTAATTTCAAATGTGTTCATGATATTGCTTTGAATAAAAATACGATATGATTCTTATTTGTTATAATTATCTACAACAATGGCGTCGATCGAGAAAAATGGTGAGACATAACGTCACTTAGCTTCAACAGAAATGAACCCACTCAAACGCATGGGTTTTTATTATCTCAAACGTACCAGTCTAATTCTTCTTCCAGTCACAAATTTAAAGCTTCCTCGGAAATCGACTTCATTGTTAATTTTTTTCTGAAATGATTCTTGTAAATCATCAGGCACCTCAATCTCTACTTGATTCATATAAAGATAAACGCTGTCACATAATTGGTTTAAAGTGTAGTTCGCATGGTCGTCGTCTTGTATTTTATCATAATACCTTAAAGGATCTACAGACATCATAAAGGTCACAGAATCAGGAACCTTTACTTTAGACTTTACGCTTAACAACGCGTAATCATACCTCGTCCCATCTGACAATTGACCTATGTCCTTGACTTTTACGCTTAGGGTATAGGAATAGCCCCATTCAAAATCAAAACCATCTATATACTCTGCTTCAGAATCCGGTGAATCAAGAACAAGTCTTTTAAAATGCTCATAATTCTGGGTATACATCTGCGGTTCAATTGTGATGGTCTTATTGAACACATCTTGACCAATTAGCATTGTGGGAACAAAAAATAAAATGAGGCATGATTTTTTCACAAGGTAAACTTACATCATAGATTGAAACAGTTTGAACGATAGACAAAAAAGTCCAGAATAAAAACCACATCATGAAATATGAATGTGACATATATTAGTATTGTATATTATTTACTGAAAACAGGAATTGGTTCCCAAATACCATTAGAATTCAATGAAACAGATCTTAACAATAGTGACAATTTTCTGCATCATTGCATCGAGCAATGCATCTGCGCAGATTGGTTTGCTTAAAAAAGCGAAAGCAAATTCCCAGAAACTGATCGGTGGCGCGATTGATGGCGTAGTGAATGGAGAAGGAGGGCTTTCAGAAAATGAAGTGATCGAAGGATTAACTACCGCCTTAAGCAATGGCGCTGAATATGCTGTTAAAAAAGCATCTGCAGTCAATGGATTTAATAACAATGACATTATCCGTATCCCTTTCCCTCCAGAAGCAAAAAAAATAGAAACAACATTGTCACAAATGGGCTTTGAGGAGCAGATAAAGTCCTTTGAAACAAAGATGAATGAGGCTGCTGAAGTGGCGTCTAAAGAAGCGCTCAACATCTTAGGGCTTGCGATTATAAACATGAATATCACAGATGGCTATTCCATTTTAAAAGGAGAAGACAATGCCGCGACAACATATTTAAGGGGTGAAACAAATGAATACCTGTATGAATCCTTCAAACCGATTGTCATCAGTTCCATGCAACAATTTAAAGTGGCACAAAAATGGAATGGATTGGTGACCAAATACAATGCGATACCTCTGACTCAAAAAATCAATCCTGATTTAGAAGATTATATTACAAATCAAGCCATAGACGGTTTGTTTATTCTCATTACCGAGCAAGAGAAAGAGATTCGATTGAATCCGAACGCGAGAACATCTGAAATACTGACAAAGGTCTTCGGAGACAAGTTCTAAAGGTGTTGTAGCGCATCCCCCACTACGTATACACTGCCGCACACAATCGCTTTGCATTGGTCATCTGAGAAACAACAATTCCTGGCTTCAGAAACTGCAGCACGCACTGAAGAGAAACATCTTCCAGAGAGACCGTTGTCCAATCCATGGGTTTGAAGCGCAACTACATCCATAGCGCGGGGGACATCGGCGGCACACCAATACATGACAGAATTCTTTGGGAGTAGTGAAAGAACCTGCGAGGGGTCTTTGTCTGCTACTGTTCCAAACACGACATGCAGAACTTTGTTTGGATACTCATGGACGAGTGAGTTAATCAACACATTCAGACCATCGGTGTTGTGGGCACAGTCAAGAAGAATAGATGACGAATCGGATGACTCAGGGATGAATTGCCACCTGCCTTTTTGATGTGTTAACGTTTTATATTCTAGCAACCCTTCATGTTCTGAGCCCACAGAAATATCCCAGCCTTGGAGTCGCATTACTTCAAGTATTTTAGACGCCGTTGCAAGATTTTCCGAGGCAAAAGGGGACGTGATAAGTTCTGAAAGAAAATCTGGAACGTCTCTCCCAAGATGCATTTCGCAGCTCATTTTTAATGCGTGTTCTAAAACGACAGACTGGGCTTCCGGCCTCATTTTCCCGAGAACTACGGGCACCTGGTTTTTGAATATCCCCGCTTTTTCACGTGCAATACTGCGAATGTCATCGCCGAGAAATTGCATGTGGTCCAAACCGATGTTTGTGACCGCACACACTTCAGCGGTGGGAATAATGTTTGTGCTGTCGAGACGTCCACCCATGCCTGTTTCAAGAATAACGATCTCTGTATCTTGATCGGCAAAATACCCCAATGCCATTCCGAAGGTGAGCTCAAAAAAAGAGGGCGTATCCCATTTCGACTTAAAACGTTCGACAAAATCAATGACATACGTCTCTGGAATTTTCTCACCATTGAGACGAATACGTTCACGAAAATCAATGAGATGTGGCGAAGTAAATAAGCCGGTTTTATATCCCGCGGTTTGCATTACAGAAGCGACCATATGGGCAACTGTGCCTTTGCCATTTGTGCCAGCGATATGAATAAATTTGAGTTTGTCTTCTGGGTTACCCACAAGATCACATACCGCCTTCGTTCCGTCTAAGTTTGGCTTATAGGCTGCTGGCCCAGACCGCTGAAACATTGGGAGTTTTGTGAAGAGGATGTCTATGGCCTCGTCATACAGCATCACTCCAATTCGAATCTAATCGTAATAAAACCGGACCTTCGTGGTCTGTTTGGATCTGTCGTGAAAGTCGCAGATAAAGCCGCCTCTTTTGCTAAGCGTATATGTTCAGAATCTGAAAAAGTAGAGTTTAACCCACCGTCATATGTTGCAGAAATCACTTTACCATTTGCGTCGACGACAATATTCATTCGGATGTCACCTTCCCGTTTGGGCTTTTCTTTAAGTTGAGGTCTATTGACAAGCGAACCGCCATTTAGAGAAGCATTCCCGAAGTCTCCAGAGACGACACCCGCCCCATCTATTTTTCCGTCTTCATTGCCTTGATTCCCAACTCCGCTTGAACTTCCATCTGACCCTCC
>CAJXHE010000112.1 GCA_913051865.1 uncultured Flavobacteriales bacterium | reverse complement strand
TTTGTCATCCCAGTCATCGGTGTCTTTCCAAAGCACTTTTTTCAATTCTTTCATCGCTTCTGGTGAGCTAGACGCAAGTTGGGTTGCCAAACGGTTGACTGCGCCGTCCATTTCTTCAGTGTTTTCAAAAACGTCAGCGTACAGTCCATATTGAGCAGCCCACGAAGCTGTTTTCCAAGATGTCGCATCTATAGAAAGTTGAGAAAATCCTGAAGTCCCCACTTTGCGTTCTATTGCCGGTCCGACAACAAAAGGTCCTATTCCTATCGCAAGCTCAGAGAGCTTAACAGATGCGTGTTTGGTTGCAAAACAATGGTCTACTGCCGCAGCCAATCCGACACCGCCTCCGACAGCCTTTCCTTGAACCCTTCCGATGACAAATTTGGGACACGTGCGTATTGCATTGATGACATTCGCAAATCCGCTGAAAAATTCAAGTCCCTCAGATTCATTTTTAAGTACCAACAGCTCATCAAAACTGGCGCCAGCACAAAAGGCTCTTTCACCAGATGATTTAAGTACGATGACGCGTGTGTCTAAATCTAACCCTGCAGAATGGATTGTTTTTGCAAGTTTTGAGAGGATTGTTCCAGGCAGGCTATTCGAGGCAGGATGAAAAAATGTAACCGTACAAATTCCATCTGCGACCTCAGCGTTCACAAAGCCCTCCATTACCCTCTGTCAGTAAGTGATACATATGGTCGAGACGTGGCTCCAGTGTAAACTTGTCTTGGACGACCAATCGGTTCAGACTGTTCAGTCATCTCTTTCCATTGACCGATCCATCCAGGAAGACGACCCAGTGCAAACATCACAGTGAACATGTCTGTCGGGATGCCTAAAGCACGGTAGATAATGCCACTGTAGAAGTCGACGTTCGGGTATAGACCACGTTGAATGAAGTACTCATCACTTAGCGCAACTTGCTCAAGTTCCTTTGCGATATCCAGAATCGGGTCATTGACTCCGAGCGCTTCAAGGACTTCGTCAGCCGCCACTTTAATAATGGTCGCTCGAGGATCAAAATTCTTGTACACCCGATGGCCGAATCCCATTAGTCTGAAGCTGTCGTTCTTGTCTTTTGCTTTGGCAATCCACTTCTCCAGACCTCCACCATCTTTTCGGATGGTTTCAAGCATTTCGATGACAGCTTGGTTTGCGCCACCGTGAAGTGGTCCCCAAAGTGCTGCGATACCCGCAGAGACTGAGCTGTATAGGTTTGCTTGTGAAGATCCTACGACCCGCACTGTCGCAGTTGAACAGTTCTGTTCGTGGTCAGCGTGAAGAATCAGCAGTTTGTTAAGTGCGCGCTCGACGACAGCATTCATTTCATAGTCCTCAGTCGGCAAGCCAAACATCATTTGAAGGAAGTTACCGCAATAACTCTGGTCATTGCGAGGGTACATGACTGGAAGCCCTTTATTGTGTTTGTAAGCCTGTGCAGCGAGTGTTGGAAGCTTCGCGATAAGACGATGTATTGTCTTTTCAATGTCAGTAACAGAACGATTTGATTCCTGTGATTCCGGATAGAATGTCGAAAGACTCGCAATCATCGAACTAAGCATTCCCATTGGATGTGCACCCTGTGGGAACGCATCAAAGAACCGTTTCATGTTCTCATGTACGAGGGTGTGATGCGTGATTGACTCATCGAAGTAGGCAAGCTCCTCAGTATTCGGCAGGTCGCCATAAATGAGCAAGTATGCCACTTCTAAAAATGTCGCATTCTCAGCCAATTCCTCAATGCTGTAGCCTCTGTATCGAAGGATGCCATTCTCACCATCCAAATAGGTGATTGCACTTTGAGTCGATCCGGTGTTTTTAAATCCAGGATCGAGAGTGATGTATCCAGTTGAACTCCTGAGCTTGCTAATGTCAATTGCTTTTTCGTTCTCAGAGCCAGTAATAACTGGTAAATCGATTTCCTGTCCGTTAAGAATTAGTTTTGCGGTCTCACTCATTTTCGTTCAAATTATTATGCAGGTGTACGTCAATTCCCCCTTGAAAAAGCGGGATGCAAATATAGCGCAATCAATACGATAAAAGCAATTGCCTCTATCGTCTCTAATGTTACCAAGTGCCTTCAAAAGTTGCACTGTGATTATCCCATAGAGGTTGCATCTTGTCTGATGGAATATCACTGGAATAAACTTCGCTGAAAAAAGTCAAAAGTACTTGGAGCTGTTGCGGTTGTTTGTATCCTGAAATAGGCGTGATCACGTCAAATTTCTCGTTGAAATAGACAATCGTGGGGTATGCATTGACTCCGAGCATTCTCGACAGTTCATGGACGCCGTTGCGACCGCGTTTGTTTGGGTCATAGGTAGGATTACTGAAAACCTGCCCTTTAAATGTTACAGGGGTGGGGCTTTCAGCATCAAATTTTACAGCATAAAAGTTTTTATTCACGTATGCGATCAAGTTCTGATTCGTAAAGGTGTTTGCCATCATCATCTTACACGGTCCACACCATGCAGTATACACATCCATCATGATGGGGCGGGGGTCCGCTTTAAGTGCTTCAGTCACCTCTTCCACAGACATCCAATTTATTTTAGAATCCTGAGCATTTAATTCTAAGTTAGAAGACCAAACCAGGACGATTGCAGCGATAAAAAGACGCATTGTTTTTGTTTTTATATAAGGTTGCAATTTACAAAATAAAAAAGATGGAAGATGTTAATTACTGCCATAGTTGTATTTTGCACCGAATTATAAATAAAAAATCATGTCTTCAGCTTCAATTCCGGCCCACCAGAAAGAATTATTTGGCCACCCAGTAGGGCTTTACGTTTTGTTTTTCACGGAAATGTGGGAGCGCTTTTCCTACTATGGAATGCGTGCGATCCTCGTGTTATACTTGATTACGGAAGTCCAAGAATCAAATCCGGGGTTAGGTTGGACTGATGGTGAAGCACTTGCGTTATATGGTTGGTACACGATGATGGTATACGTCATGTCTGTGCCAGGCGGCTATATTGCTGATAAATTTTTAGGCCAAAAGAAATCCGTACTTATCGGGGGTATCCTCCTTTTAATAGGTCACACTACACTTGCAGTCGAGCAAATGTGGGCCTTCTACACCGGTCTGGTCTTCATTGTATTGGGCGTAGGGATGTTAAAGCCAAACATCTCAACGATGGTCGGTGGATTGTATAAGCAGGGCGATATCAGAAGAGATAAAGGTTTTACAATCTTCTATATCGGAATTAATGTCGGTGCGTTTATCTCGAGTTTGGTCGTCGGATATGTCGGTGAAGTGTATGGCTGGCATTACGGATTTGGTCTCGCTGGAATTGGTATGGGATTAGGTGTTCTGCAGTATGTATTTGGTTTAAAGTACCTCAGTCAAGTGGGTAATTTCTTAGGTGATGCGAAGGAGAGTCAAGTGGTCATGAAAGCGCCACTTACCAAGGTGGAGAAGGACAGAGTTATTGTGCTTCTGATTTCATTCCTATTGGTCATTTTATTCTGGGGGGCATTTGAGCAAGCTGGAGGTTTGATGAATATCTACACAATGGAGAATACGGACAGATTTTTGGGAGATTGGCAAGTGCCTGCCTCGTGGTTCCAATCAATCAATGCCATGTTTATCATTTTCTTCGGAACGTCAGTTGCTGTTTTCTGGGCGAATAGAAAGCTAAAGGGAAAGGTCTCTACTTCTTTATTTAAGATGATTGTGGGATTAATTATTATGGGCATTGGCTTCTTCTTCATGACGGGTGCAACTGCGCAATACGAAGCAACGGGTAGCTCTGCAATGTACTGGTTGGTCTTTGCATACCTGTTCCATACGATCGGTGAATTGTGCTTATCACCAGTAGCCTTGTCATTCGTGACCAAG
>CAJXHE010000111.1 GCA_913051865.1 uncultured Flavobacteriales bacterium | reverse complement strand
ACGCATCTCTTGTCACTCTGAAGCTGTGCTGAATACCTTCGTTTTCACCTTGCGCATTGAGCGAAGGAACAGATGCATCTATTTCTTCATTGAACGAGTAATTGATGACGTTTTCGATCTCGTTGGCAAGATCGCATTGGAAAACAAGACGCGCTTTTTCAATATTCCCAAGATCAGATGGAGAGACGGTGCCGTCAGATAATTGATAAATTTGGTAGCCCTCAAAAACATAAGACCTGTCCAATTCATTAAGTGCTGTACCGTCTTCAAGTTCTTTCGGAATAGATGGGTCGATCGCTAAGTAGTCCTCATGGAAATTGTTTGAAATGGGATTCTCATTTGTGAGATAAAGGATGAGTTCGTTTTCCAGCTCTTGAACGGCAACATCTGGCGCATCCGGACCACTTACGATTTCGAAACAATTGTCGAAAAGAGATTGTGCTTTGTCATCCGCAAGGCGAAGAAGTTTTACACTTTCAAATGGCTCACCACCTGAAGCACGAGCATATAACATCCCTACTGTAATATTGTTATAATCACCTGGCTCAAGTGTAAAAGGTCCTGCTGATTGAAGAAAAAGCCTATCGCCTGAAGGATTGCCTGTTTCGTACTCAGACCAATCTTCAACATTGACACCCATCGTGCCCCAACTATATGGATCTGTATCTCCAGGAAACATATAATCTGCTGGGATTTCAAGATTGGCTCCTGTGGAAGGGTTTATACCATCACCGCCATATGCCATTCTTTGTCCATTCTTCCAAAAGCCACGCATGTAGTTGTAATAATGCATAGAAGTCGTGGGCTGTCCATTCACACCATAATTCCAATTGTAGTATAAGAATTTACGCATTCCATACCTTTCATTGTCGATGACCCCGTCACCATATCCAATTCCAATGCCTTCATAGGGTATCCCCAAAGAGTCAATTGCGTCTGTAAACACTTCTGTGAGGGGATTGTCGACGCCATCGGCATCTTGATAAGGTCCCTCAAAAAAATCAACGCCCATCGCTGGAGGATAAAGACCGTATCCAATTGAGTAGGAAGTCGCCTCATCAAACTGATCACCGTTGTATGAATATCCCAAGCCACGATTGACATCACATCCCACATAATCATCCACGTGACCGCCCAAATCAGAATCGACCCATTGCGCAAAATAAGTTTCCGTAAGTGTTTGTGTTCCTTGATTAATGAGAACGTAATTGTAGAATGTCATGTTATTTACCTCATCGTTGGTTGAGAACACGAATGCCTGGGCGCGTATTTCCATTCCGATAGGTTCGCCTTGGGATTCCGAGTGAACATTGCCTTTATCATTGAAAATCCAATAGTAGGTTTGGTCTCCGTAAAGCGGGACTACATCCTCACGCCTTCGCTCGCTACAATCTATTTGCTGAAGAAAATCATACCATGGATAGTCTCCCGATTCTGGATCATAAAATCCATTCCCATTATAATCTAGATATGGACTTAAGTAGAAATCCTGACCGAGCGATACATTTCCGTTCGCTGGATAATCATAAAAATAAGCAGGGATCGTATATCCCTCGGGAAACGCCGTTTCTACCGACTCATCAGCTACCGCATCGAAATATTGTCTGTGACGCATCGCGTCTGACCTGTAGCTGATGGAAAAATCATCGTATTGTTGGCATGTTAATTCATCCACTTCTGCTTCACCTGTGTTTGTAAGGGGGCCGGGCCAAAAATCATTTCCTGAATTTCTGTATTTCACTGCCGCAAGCTTAAGTTGTTGGTCCGGAGAAATACCTCCGAGCCAAAGTGCGCCTCCATAAACGACTGAAACACCCTCATCTTTGGGTACAAAGTGAGCGCCCTTATCAATGGCTCTGTCATACCATAAAGTACCACCATTTTCAATAAGTGCTCGGACGTTATTCCACTCAAGGTCACGTAGAGCGGTTGCTGGCGCACATGCCTGAGCTTTCACTCTCGCCTGAATAACATCTGGATTTAAAGGGATTGGCAACCCTTTTTGCATTTTAATTTTGGGCGGAGACTGTGTTGACGTTTGGCCAAAAGAAAAGGAGTTACAAATTGTAACCTGAAATACAATCGCTAATAATATAGAAATTGTTTGTCGAAAAATAGGAGCCATACATTCAATATTGATGATGTGAATATACGCTTTATTTAACTGAAACGAGCTGCAGTGGATCTGTGTATAGAAGCCATCCTTTTACGCTATCCCCTTCTATTGCACGAAGTGTCTCAACATACCCTTCTACTTGTTTGATGTGTTTGCTTTTGCCAGATTCTGTTGATTTATAATCTACAACATGCCAAACCCCATCTATTCTAACAATTCTGTCGGGCCTAGAAACGCCTCCGTCTGTGTCTACGAAATCACATTCGGATTCAACATGCAGCCCAGGTGCAAAGAACACTTTTGCGCGCTCTAAATTCAGGATGTTTTCTACGCGTTTCTCAATGATTAATCGATCTGCATCACCTATGCCCATGCCTGCATTCAACGATTTCTTCACTGCAGGCCAATCGTCTTCGCTGTTCAGTTTTTCCAAAACTTTGTGCACAACAGTTCCCAATTCAGATGGAGTAAGCCCATCGTGTAACGTGGAATGATCTTCAAGGTGATTGTCCGTGACAAGGTGATTGGCCGATTCTCCCGTAAATAAATTTTCCAAGGGGATGTTTGTCGAATCATCTGGGGATCCTTCGGTTGTTAAAGCTATTCCTGGCACTGGTGTTAAGTCCCCACTTGATAGGGACCCGTTATTCTGTATCTCAAGCGATTTAACAATTAATTCCCCCACCGTTTTCACATCATTCCGATTAAAATCTTCCTTTTCAAGTTCTAAAACGATTTCCAATCGTTCTACAGGCCTCGTAAAGGCAACATACACGCCATTTGTTAAATCTAATTTCACCCGATTAACTTCTGCAATTCTTTGACTTTCAACCGTTGTATCTAACATGTCGTAATTCTCGAGCATGGCAGCTTTTAAAGGCATTCCTGAAGTGTCGTCTAGTTTGACTGGGATGACACCTTTGAATTTTGTGAAGTTTTTTACTGTAATCAAGGCAATGACAACCTTAAAGGCCAAACCTTTTGCCTTGTGAACAGTCATGATTTGAACAGCATCTTTTGAGGCGATGGTTACCACACTTTTTGCATGGCCCTTATCATCCCAAAATCTTAAGAATCCATGAAGACCACTCTCATCAGTTCGCCCTATTTCATGCGCCAATTCAATAATTCCTTCAGCATAAGCGGGATAGTTCTCTGTAATCCCCATGGTTTCACAGACATGCCCCACAAAGGTCGCCACGGGGTCCGAAGACCTCTCAATAGCCTGTAATTCTGGGAAAAGTTCTTTAAGCATGCCCGCAGTATCTAGCTTCCCCTTCGAATAGCTTCTCTTCCCTGGAGTCTTCGGAAGCGTTTCGGTGACTTGAACATATTTATTTAGATAATACACCTCATCAATGTCATTGAGCGCAGCCATACATTGCAAAACGGCAATGCCATTTCGATAATCATCTGGTCTTAAAACCCAACGAATTAAAGCTGCAACGGCAACAGGACCTGGATGTCTCCCTAACTGAAGAGACTCCTCTGTCATGGGTTTAATACCGGATTTAAGAAGTTCCTGAGCCAGATGAGCACCCTCTCGATTTGTCCGCACCAAAATTGTCATATCTCCCAAATCGAATCCCTGAGCTTCATACGCCCTAATTCTCTTTACAATTACCTCGCAATGACTGTTTCTTCTTTCCTCAACTTTGACGCCACACACAAGTTCCAAATGCACCCCACCTGGAAATTTCATCTTAGGCGTTTGTGAAAGTCCGTCATACACTTTCGTGAGTTCGGGAGGAAGATGATTCCGCAACTCGCCAAACAATCTGTTATTCCATTCGACGATTTCACTCCCCGTCCGCCAATTGTCATCTAGACTGTCGGGGAAACAATGATCCTTTAAGGTATTCTCTGCTTCAGACAATGCAATACCTAAATTCTCACCTTGCAAAGCAGGCAAATCCATCAGCTGTTTATAGTCACCGTTTCGCCATCTATAGATGGCTTGTTTGCCATCTCCTACGACCAAATTCTTTTGATCACGGGC
>CAJXHE010000110.1 GCA_913051865.1 uncultured Flavobacteriales bacterium | reverse complement strand
GATTGGCGTAGAGATTTGCGAGCTAGAATTCTACAATGTTTTCACCCCCAACAGTGATGGAGATAATGATACATTTGAAATCTTGGGGCTTCAAGGCTATCCCGGAAGTAAACTATCCGTTTACGACAGATGGGGCGTCCAGGTATATTATAATTCAAATTACGTAGGTGCTTGGCGGGGTATTAACAATCAAAACGCACCACTTCCTGAGGGAACATACTATTACACACTCTCGGTGAACTATGTGGGAGAAGAGCCTTTGGAATACACAGGCGATGTTGTCACTGACCTCAGTGTGGATGACGTCGTGACGTTTTCTGGCAACATCATAATATTGCGCTAATACCTCACTTAAGAGATCAGAGAGCGTCCTGTCATGTCACTTGGCTGAACTAGTCCCAGAAGATGTAAAACAGTAGGTGCGACATCGGCCAGCTTGCCGTCCATGACAGAATGGACGCCATCAGCGGCAACAATAATCGGGACAGGATTTGTCGTGTGTGCAGTATGAGGCGATCCGTCGGGATTGACAACACGGTCGGCATTTCCATGGTCGGCAATGATGACGAACATGTAGTCATTTTCCTTTCCGACTTTAAGAACTTCTGCAAGACATTCATCCGCCGTCACTACCGCTTGAACGATGGCTTCATACACGCCGGTATGACCCACCATGTCAGGATTTGCAAAGTTGAGGCAAACGAAATCGGCACGGTCGGACGCCATTTCTCTCGACACCAACTCAACAAGCTTCCACGCAGACATTTCAGGCTGGAGGTCATAGGTGGCGACTTTGGGGCTGCTCGCCATCAGTCTGTTTTCACTTTCAAATGGCGCCTCTCTACCTCCATTGAAAAAGAACGTCACGTGAGGATATTTTTCAGTTTCTGCGATCCTAAGTTGAGATAATCCTGCGGAAGAAACAACCTCACCTAAAGTATTCTGAAGATTAGGCTTGTCGTAGATGACTTTTATATCGTTGAACTTATCGTCGTAGTTCGTCATCGTCACGAAATAAAGCGGAAGCATTGACATCCCAAATTCCGGCAAATCTTTTTGAGTGAGCGCGGTTGTGATTTGGCGACAACGATCCGTTCTGAAGTTAAAACAGATCACCACGTCATCGGGACGTATTTGGCCTTCTACTCCTTGAATTCTAAAGGGTAGGATAAACTCATCTGTGATACCGTCATGGTAAGATGATTGAATGCCCGTTTCTACGCTTTCAAACGCGGCCCCACCATTTGTACACATTGCATGATATGAATGGGCGACTCTCTCCCAACGTTTGTCACGATCCATCGCATAATATCTCCCATGGACGGATGCAATTTGAACCGAAGAATTTGTTTGCCTTATATGCGCATCAAGGTTTTTAAGATCACCCAATCCTGACTTGGGTGCAGTATCGCGTCCATCGGTAAACGCATGAATGACAGCATCGGGAACGCCTGCACTATTCACCGCATCTACAATCGCGTGAAGATGTTGCTGTTGCGAATGGACGCCTCCACCAGAGACCAATCCCATAATATGAAGACGCCTTCCAGGTTCTTTTGCTGCCGCCAAGGCATCCTGCAGAATGGGTTCTGATTGGAATGCCCCACGCGCTATTGCTTTATTTATTCTGAGTAGATCTTGAAAGACAACACGGCCTGCGCCAATGTTCATATGACCCACTTCAGAATTGCCCATTTGACCTTCGGGAAGGCCCACAAATTCGCCATCTGTTCTTAAAGTCGCATGAGGGAAATCCTTATGAAGAGCGTCCATACATGGCGTAGGCGCATTGAAGATTGCATCGGAAGCATCTTTTGCACCATACCCCCAACCATCTAAAATTACAAGTGCAACTTTCTTTTTACCCATCTTATGCATGACTTGAGTCTATATCAATTTGCCGGCCAATCAATCACAAAGGTAGCCCCACCACCTGTAGTAGAAGTAATGTGGATTTCAGCACCATGCATTTTCACAATTCTAGAGACCAAATGAAGCCCAAGCCCCGTTCCTTCGACGTCTTTATCTCTATGAAGTCTATGAAACGCTTCAAAAACCTTCGTTCGTTCTTCTAACACAATTCCAGGACCGTGATCAATAATCGAAAGGCTGGGTTTTTTTGTTGTAGTGTCTAAAATCACTTCGACAGGTGAGTGTTTGGGGCTATATTTAATGGCATTTTCCAATAAATTTATCAAACAAAGACGCCACATTTCTTCATCACCTTGGAGAAGCAGACCAGAGTCGCCAATCAACGTGACAGGAATACTTTCTTCGGGGTGGAGATGCACGAAAGTAGAAACAGTATCTTCAACAAACTCTTTGATATCAAATGGATTTCTAACGAGCGCATCAGGCAAATTCAGACGTGTCGCCTGAAGGATGTCTTCAACACGACGTTCTAACCTGAGTGTACCTGACCTTGCAACATCTAGCATCTCGTCCCTGTCTTCACCCTTTAGGTCAAGTCTTTTTAAAGTGTCAATTGCGAGCCTCGTAGATGCAATAGGTGTTTTTAATTCATGCGTCACAGCCATTACGAAATTTCGTTCTCTTGCTAAGATATAATTGTCAGCGCGCATCACCCGCCATATCCAACTGAGTCCAAACATGAACAGAAGCGCAAAGATGACACCTTCAGCGGTAACCATTAAAACGGTCTTCTCCCAATCTTCTATCGCAGCTGCTAAAACATCCGGAGAGGCGTTAAACGCAGTACGGGTCTCAAAAAGTGTTGCTGCGGAACTGATTAACAGATTCACCCACCATGCCAATTGAAGAAACACATAGGTCGCCAAAACAAGAAAAAGGGCACGCGCTCTGCGTCCCCCTTTCATTTTAATTTCTTTTTTAAACACGGGCGGAGATCATCCTTTGGTTCCTTTAGTCGTGCTTTTACTTAACCAAGGTGAAACCGGCGTCAACTTGGCAACTTCATGGCTTAGTATAAAATGTTGCACTGCGCCACTTCTCTCCAATGTCGTCCATACATGCTCCACCATCCATCCGTGTGAAGAAAGCACATTTAGCGCTTGGCCCATAGATGTGAATTTAAAATTCGCTATTTGTTGAGAAGCCACAAGGGCATCTTTGTCTGAACCCATTCTTCCCATGATAGGATCAAAAGAAACCTTCACGACGGTCTTCCCATTTATTTCAAAGACGAGCATTTCTCCAAATATCTTAGAGGCACCCGATGTAGCCGTTGAACTTTCGGCTTTGCTTTTTGTCTTCATTTGCTCCTTCGTTCCTTGAGCTTGAACTTGGGTAGACATTAAAAGCGTAATCGCAGCAAACACAATCGTAAATAGTTTCATATTGTTAAATTTTGAAAGTGAAATATACGACTTTCTCAACTTAAGATGCTGCTCTATTTCACCATCTCTGTTAAATAACCAGCCCTTTCCTCTCCAAGTCATTGTGGCATTCCAATGGGGATCCTTTAATAATTGCGCCCAGGCTTCTTTCATCCCCTTAGACCAACCAATATCATCTATAAGAATTGCTCCCCCTGGGTTCAATTGGGTTTTCAAGCACTCTACATACGCCAATGTTGCATCTCTGTCATGATGACCGTCTAGAAAAACAACATCCCATCCCCCTTGAGACTCCTCCATCAGACTCTTAAAAGTGCCAACCTTACTTTTGATTTGACCATCACATCCCAAAGCTTTCCAGTTGTTTCTGGCATAGTTTGAAGTCTGCTGACATCCTTCCCATGTTTCGACGTCCCATCCAGAAGCTGCGAGATATGCTGTTGTGAGACCAAGCGAGGTGCCCATCTCCAAAATCTTCATCCTGCGCCCTTGCGATCTCCAAAAAATCAACACCCTAAGCAAAGCAAACGCCACCCTCTTACTCTGAAGCACATGGCGCGCTATTTTTTTCACTTTCCTGGATTTACCTTTAAAAACCCTACTGCCAGCACCACAATCATGCACTTCTATGTAATCGCTACTTCTTAGCAGATTCTGCCTCAAAGCTTCTATCTGATCAATTGCTTTTACGAGCGTTTTGTCGAACGCAATATCCACATATCTCCCTCCACCTTCAAGGTGACGAGCGAGATCGAAAAAAAAGGGGGAATGAATCCCTCTCCAGTGTGTTTTTTTTTCTTTTGATTTCACATGCCAAAGATGAGAAGTAGTTACTATATTTGCACCCTCCTTTTAGGGCGATTAGCTCA
>CAJXHE010000109.1 GCA_913051865.1 uncultured Flavobacteriales bacterium | reverse complement strand
TCAACAGAAGAGTGGGAGAGATGGTGCATTACTTCCATACGAGTGTGTTTCCCTGGATCGTTAATTTTCTCGGCATTTCTTTGATCCGGTTTTTTGTCCATTGACTTTTCTCATTGATGACATGTGTGCAATCAAATCGACTGAGAATTTCGTCCTTCATAAAGCCCAAATAATAGCCCCGTATCGCAACTGCAGCATGGATGAGAAACTCACGATTCTGATGGTATATAAGCT
Source organism: uncultured Flavobacteriales bacterium (assembly GCA_913051865.1). Lineage (GTDB taxonomy): Bacteria > Bacteroidota > Bacteroidia > Flavobacteriales_D > Sanyastnellaceae > UBA974. The sequence continues at coordinate 4,072 of CAJXHE010000109.1, read as the reverse complement.
CGTCATCGGTGTAGCAATTGACTTGGTACTCCATTTCGATTATTCTCGCTTGCTTACATAATGCACTTCCGACGTTGATTGCATTGGTGCGATTCTCCAGGAAATCCATGATCTCCACAATTCTTTCGTAGAGGGGGAGGTTAGAATTAATGATGGATATACTGCGCAAAACTTTCAATAATCCCAGGCGTTCTTCTCCCCTTGGAATCCAGTGGTCTTCTGTGATGTACAGATGTTCTTGATCAGCCAAGATGATCTCGGCCAAGAGCGCTACAGATGCTTCTGTGTGGTGGTGGATGTATTCTTGTTGCGTCATCTCACACTAACTTATTGTAGAACATCATCGTTTTGATGATCTCTGGGTTGTGGTACAACTCCGGCTCGATAAAAGTCACATCTTGATAGTCTCCATCTTCAGGATGATGGATTTTTATCGAGAGGTTCTCACTGCAGTATCGGTCTTTATAGCACTCAATCGTCGCTGTTATAAAAGGTTTTCCTTTCGCAAAGCCATAGGTGCAACTTCCATTGAGACATGTCGTGATAGGGATCTCATTTGACTTGTGGTTGTAGACATCATAGTAGTATTCTTTCGAGACGATGTCCACCAAGTGCGTGTAGATTTTCGGGTACCCATCTTCCGTTGAAGCGCGATGTTCAGGGTAGATAAACCGTATGCCATAGAGCATGTGGTAGAGATACAATTGTTTGTTTACGTGATGACGTTCTAAATCGACATCTGATCCAACAAGATGGATGTTTTGTAAAAAGGAAATAAAGATAGGGTGCTTCATAGCGCCTGAATTTTTTTGAGGGGTTGCCTCCGCATCTGTGGAACCACCGTGCCCCAGGAAGGGTCGGTTGGCAGCCTAAAAATTAGACTTCTTGATACATTGCAAATATACGTAAGTTTTCTTTTAAACGCGCTGACTTGACAAGGAGGGTGTTTCAGATTCCCTTAAATCTCACTCTTTTTTTCTTCTTCGGGCTTCACTCACCTCAACATCCAATCCTCCAAACCCGTGGGGGGTGTAGTACACATCATCTTTGCTTTCAAGCGTATCGTGGAAGTGATCACCATCCTCCCAAATCGTTGTGACATCTCTAAACCTTCTCTTTTCGTCTAACAAATGCAAACAGAGAACTTCAGTGTCTTCAACATGAATCGTGATGGGAAGAAAGGCATTTTGGGGCTGACGATTTATAACCTCACTGGTTTGATAATTAAACGTAATTAATTCATCAGGTGTCACCATCACACAAATCGTGTCTTGTGCATTTACATTTACATTGAAGGCAATGATGCCAAATAACAGAGCAAGGCGCTTATTCATACTTTATGGGGGTTTTAGGTTTCTTATAACTAAGACGCAAAAAACAGACTTGATATTGTTTTCTTTACAGAACGCGTGTTACTGTGTTAATGCCCATGACCTGTTTGAATAATTTGTATATTGTAAATTAAATTCAAGTGATGCGATTATTTATAATGTTTGCAGCTGGTTTGTTTGCATGTTCTATACATGCACAATCAGTATTGTTTGTTCATGTATCTGGAAATAATAATGGCTCCGCCTACACCAGGATTGAGTTAAACGGAATCAATCTAGGTACATTGGATGTCAATGAACATTTGGCGACAGACCTTGAGCCCGGATTAAATAAAATCACCTTTAATAGGAGGGGATATAAGCAATTAGATCGACAAATATTAAATGAGGGGGAAGATTGTTTTATTAAAATCAATCTTGGAGGTAAAAGATGGAATGTGAAGCAATGTACTATTGATGAGATGCCGGATTTGACATCAGAGCTTGTTCAAGCACACAAAGGAAAACGAGAGGAAAGTAAAGAAACACTAAAGAACCACTATTCTAGCGGTACTATGCCTGCATCTGGCAGCACAATTTTAACGCTGATAAATAATGAGCCTGAGTGCACGGCAATGAGTCCGGATGTTATTTCTAATTACATCAACTCCGTATTTCTTGAAGAATACAGAATTGTAAATAGAAAACAACTCAGTGCTATTTTAGATGAACAAAAACTGAGCTTAAGTGGTTTGATCAGTATTGATGAATCAATTGAAGCAGGAAATTTAATTGGCGCCAATTATACATTGGTCGTTTCTTACCAATGCATAAATGACTCCGATAAAATAAGACTGTCCCTAAACGTCATTAACTGCGAAACAAGTCAGGTAGAGTGGGTCGGGATTTTAGAAGAAGTCAAACCCTCCCAAATATTAATTGAACTGAATGAATTGATTCGCTAGTCAATATATTCAATAATGTCTGCAGAGATTACAGCCTCGATGGTTATTTCGTCTGCAACAACACCATATTGTGTAGCCATTCCTTTACTCGTGTTAAGGATGTCTATTGTTAAATTAGCATAGGCCTGGTTGTTGACGAGAGGGTGCTGTAAACTTAGGTTTTTCTTTGCGTCTGCAATCAACCCTTCTCTCACCGCACCCTGGTCTCTTCTTAGCTTATTTGGATAGTATACTGTAGATGCTCTTCCAACGACATTGGTTTTTACATATTTAAAATTCGAATTTGTCGTCACAGCATCTGTGCCATGGTGATAAAATGAATGAGTCGTCTGAATGACCGTACAACTAGTAATTGTAAGAGATAAAAAAGCGAGAATAAAGAGTATCTTTTTCATGGTTTTGATTTAAAGGTTTACTGAAAATAAATTTATGATTAAATATTAAAGATTTATTTGGTTGATTTGAAACTTGTTAACAGACTTGGTAGGCATCTAAATGAAGGTGATTCAATTCATTTAATGCCTAATGTCGATTCTTATCGAACCGCGCCATATTTTTAAGCACATGAACACCAGCACTTCTCCATGAAAAAAATCATTCCCACCTTTATTGCCGTCATCCTCTTGCTGGGCGTGTCTTTCACATGGAGCAAATGCACGTTGAATACGTTCAACAAAACAAAAGCCTCTGTCCTCCAAGAGGACATGGGAGATGCTGAGAAGTATTACGGGAACTACTGTGCATCTTGTCATGGGAAGCAAGTGAAGGCGTTTGTGGACAGGGAGAAATGGGTGTATGGAAGTACGCGGAGTGAGATGTTCGATGTGGTGAAGAACGGTGTTGAAGCGGATGGCATGCCTGCGTATGGTGAGGTCCTTTCGGACACGCAAGTGTATGCATTGGTCGATTATATTTTGGCAGCCATAGAGGACAAGAAATCGGACGATTTCAATACAGGCGCAAATGAAGATGTGGTGTTTGTTTCTGAAGGGATGCGGTTGAAACTGGAGCTTGTGGCAGACAACGTGACTTCGCCGTGGGCCATCACGCAGAGCCAGGAGGGACGTTTGTTTTACACCGAGACATCGGGGAAGTTGTTCTCTAAAAAAGACAGTGTGATTCAAGAAATCACGGGATTACCTTCCGTGAAATATAAAGGTCAAGGGGGATTGATGGATGTCATTTTGCATCCAGATTTTGAGAATAACCACCTCATTTACCTTTCCTATTCTAAGCCCAAATCCGACGACGATGGTCTCGCAACAACCGCAATTTTTTTAGGCAGGCTTGAAAACAATGCCATCACCGATGGCAAAGATATTTTCATCGCGGAACCTTATCTGAGTACAAACCTTCACTATGGCAGTCGCATGATTTTTGACAAGGACGGCTATTTATTTGTGTCCATCGGAGAGCGGGGGAGACGGGACGAAAATCCGCAGTACCTGGGCAACGATTTGGGCAAAATCCACCGCTTAAACGCGGATGGATCGGTGCCCGTAGACAATCCCTTTTACAACACCCCTGACGCAAGAACATCCATTTATTCTTATGGACATCGCAATCCACAAGGGCTTTGCTACAATCCCGCCACGAATAAAATCTACGACAACGAACACGGTCCCAAAGGGGGAGATGAAGTGAACCTTATTGAAGCAGGCAACAATTACGGGTGGCCCGTCATCACGTATGGGATCAATTATATAGGCACGTCGATTACGGACTTAACCCACCAAGAAGGCATGGCGCAGCCGATTCGATATTGGGTACCCTCGATTGCAACCTGTGGAATGGACA
>CAJXHE010000108.1 GCA_913051865.1 uncultured Flavobacteriales bacterium | reverse complement strand
GCTTTGCCGTCAACCATTGCAACAACAATGTCATTGAAATCTGCGACGTCCTTAATCATACCCTGAGCGTCAATGCTGTAATTTATATCTCCTATTTCAGCAATACCTGATGGGATCATCGTTGTATTGCGTTTAATCGCATCATTCACGACGGTGGAGGATAAATTGTATGCCTCAAGCATCATCGGATCTACGTAAATATGTATGCGCCTTTTTGAACCACCGTAAGCCGCTGGTGCAATGATGCCCTTGACACCGGAGAGCATTTGTCGCAGCGCATAATAAGCAACATCATAGAGCTCCTTCCCTGACTTCGTATCTGAAGAGGCTGTAAGCAACATTAAGGGAGTAGAAGATGTTGGATCAAAGGGCTGAACCATCGGTGGCAAAGTCCCGGGAGGTTGATAATACATATCGCTCATGGCGTAAGCAGATGTGTTTGCCATTGCTTCTGCAGGGTCGATATCAGCACGGTAGTGATTCGTGACCAAACTTACCCCCATCAGCGATTTTGATTCCTGCTTGAGAATGCCGTTTGACTGTCCAGTCCATCGCTCCATCCTACTGGTAATATCTTTCTCGACAACCTCTGTCGGCATGCCTGGGTAAAGCGTCAAGATTTGCATCGCAGACTTACGAAACACAGGTAAAATATCAACCTGCATTTTAGGCACTAATACAGATCCTATGGCAATCACAGCAATAAGAACAACCGCAACGAGAAACGGATTTTTAAATGGACCTTCAATCATGGTGTCAATATCGTGAAAGGAAGTTGGCTAATTAAACATCTCTCCCCGAATATTATACACATTAACTTACTCCTCCTTCGTGCCGCTTTTTGCCTTCCGATAAACACACGTATTAAAAATCTTTCTTTTCGCAAAACGCAACTGTTTGTCCGAGTTTAAAAGCTTTGTGAAAAGCTGTTTGTTGACGCCAAAGAATTCATACGTATTCCCATCTGTAAAAGTCACTTCCAGACGCAAGCCCTTATGTTGAAGATCATCAATCATTGACGTGGTTGTCGTCACAGTAAACTCTTCCAAGTTGGCCTCCTTTGTTTCTGGAGCAATACTAACAAGAAAATGATAACCATCAATAACTTGACGACTCATCGCCTCTGCTTCTAAAGCCTTCTCACCTCCATCAGGAAACTTGTCCGGATGCCATTCTTTCACGAGTAAACGATACTTCTTTTTAAGAGATGCAAGTTCTAGAGCGCCTTCTATTTCAAATAGTCTTTTATACTCGTTAATTCTTTTCATCAGTCGTTTTATTTACTCATTACAGTTTGAGGGCGCGAAATTACTACAACTTGAGGCAATTGCCATCGTAAAATAAAACAGACTGAATCTAAACCACTTGGGATGACCGAAAACTCATGTCAATTCGAGTAATGTAATTTCTGGAGGCATCCCAATTCTTCCACGGAAAGCGAGCACTCCAAATCCACGATTTACATACAGAAGTTGACTCCCTTCGCGATACAGTCCGCCCCAACGTTTGTAGAGCAAGTTGGCTGGAGAATAGTTTATTCCAAGAAACTCTATGTTTATCCCTACTTGCATGCCATGAGTATGACCACTTAAGGTTAAGTCAACAGGCGCTTTGCCTTGCATCACACATTCTTCGAAATGTGTCGGGTCATGGGACATCAGGATGGTTGTATGGTTCTCTGAGTCACTTCCCTGCAATGCTTTATCTAGATCTCCTTTTTGTCCAAAAGATCTTTTGCTCCAATTTTCTACGCCTGCAAGCACGATGTGAGAGTCATCACGCTCCAGTTTAATATGTTCATCAAGCATCAGGTGAAACCCCATCTCAGCATGAATCTCATGGAGACGTTGAACATCTTTTTCACTTTCACCAGGTGCAAATTCACCATATTCAGCATAATCATGATTGCCCATAATACTGAACTTCCCCAGTGGTGCCTCGAGTTTTGCAAACGCTGCTATCCAAGACTCAGCTTCTGAAGATGAGCTGTTCACGAGATCTCCTGTAAATAAGATCAAATCTGGCTTCAGATCATTAATTGATTGAAGTGCCGCAAGGACTTGTTTAGGCTGGCCTACAAAAGAGCCCAGATGTGCATCTGAAATCTGGACGATCCGCAAACCTTTAAAAGCCTGCGGAAGATTATTCAATTTGACTTTTATATTTTCAACCCGATAATCATACTTCCCTTGCACCACTCCATATAGCAGACCACTGAAGGCAACCCCCGCAAATCCAGCCCCGATGTAATTCAAGAATGTTGCGCGAGGAATGGTCTTGTCCGATTTGGTTATTTTCTTCGCTGCAAATTGAAATGAATATCTGAAATCATCTATAATTTGGAATATTGCCAAAATAAGTTTTGGGAAAAAGTTGACGAAAAACGCCATGGACAAAAAGCCCACAACACCTGGCAGACGAACGGTCCAATCCTCATAATTATAGATACTTAAAGAAAAACAAATCCACAATGAAAGGGTGAGGATAATCCAAAATGGGCTTACTGTTGACCACCATTTTTTTTGACTCCAGCGTCGTTTGACCAGCCTGAAGGCCATCCACTCAATTAATGAAATAAGAAGGAGCATAATGCCAAATACATAGAGCATGTTTGGGTATTCTTCAGGTTGTATTTTGCAAAACTACATGCAAACAGAGAAGCGTGACCGTTATTAAATGTTATAGTTTCCTTGTAACAGATTCCCCAAGGGTTGACGACTGCAATTTATTTGTAACAAATAAAAAGTCAGTGGGATGAGTAAGGTCTAAAAATTCACCTTCGTAAGGCATTGAAATCATCTTGCGGGGATTCTCCACTACCCATTTCTCTATTGCTGTAGGGAGTTCCTTTTCATGTCGAACAGCGTCCATCGGGCAGTCTTTTAATGCCACAACAAAATCAGAAAAAGATATCTTAAAAACATTCATACTTACCCTTAAAACGCCATCTGATTGAATGAAACTAGGGAGCGTTTCTTTAGATGGTTTCTCCAAAATCTGCGTCAGATAGCCTTCGGAATCTATACCTACTACAGCAAATGCAGACACCCTGTCATCAGGTACATTTTATAGATTAACTGTTTGCACCCCAAAGACGATCAAAAAAAGCATCTATGTATTCTTTCTCTTTACCTTTTGGAGGACCGACTATGGTCTCAATCATTTCATACGCGCCATCTTCTTCTTCAAGGTGGAAACTGAAAATATAATCTGCTTTATTTCCATCCTTGTCAAAGTATGCACCAAATCTAAGGTCGTTGAATAACAACTTACCATCCACATTATTGATGCTGAAATAATTGTCGCTAAACCACCGCAACCTGGAAATCGTGTAATCTGAATCAATGTTGTTAAGTAGAGTATGCTGCTTCTCAATTCGCACGAATTTTACGGGAACAGTATCGTAGAATGAGTAAAGGCCAACATAGTATGCATCATTTGCTTCTGCAGTACACGACCAAAGTATATTGTTGAAGATTGTGGGTGAAGTCATCATTCTGTTCACCTCTATGTTTTGAGCTTTCAATTCATTCTCAAAAACAGAGTGAACGCTTGATTTATTGTAAACCGTAAACAACAAATACATCGAACTTAGTGCCAAACCAAGATAATTGACAACGCTCCTCGTTCGCTTTGTACGTAAAATAAATAAGGTGATAGTGAGACTCAGAAGCAACGGTATCGTATATAATGGATCGACCACGGCCACAGTTCCCCAACTCACTCGGTAGTTAGAAAAGGGTGCAAAGACTTGCGTGCCATAGACCGTAAAACAATCTAAAATGACATGGGTGAAAAAGGCCAGGAATAACATCGTCTGCCATTCCACTCTCGTGACCCGAGACGTGGGTTTGTTAAATCTATGAATCAGCCATCCCAACAAAAGCGCAAACAGCACCGAGAACAACAACGAATGAGAAATACCTCGGTGAAAAGTCAGCTCACCAAGCTCGGATAAAAACGGTCCCGAAAGCACATCTAAATCTGGGATGGTCCCGCCAAGTGCTCCCCAAAATATCGCCCTGTTCCCAAGCTTCCTTCCTAACACAGCTTCCCCTACCGCAGCACCAAGAACCAATTGTGATAATGAATCCATAAATTAATTTTAAGGGTGCAAATTTAATCCACTTAAGATCGATTCTAGATAGTCTTTTGATTTTGTTTTATTAAAAAAAGCCAAGAAAAAAAAATATTAAAAATTATTTTTAATAACTATATAAGCGGATGAAAAGAATGGCTAAAAAAAGGATGTATCATTGCGTCAAACTTTTAATCAAATAATATCATGAACAAGAAATACTTTTCTTTACTATCCATGTGCCTTATGCTGACTAGCATGACTGCACTTGCTCAACCTGCAAACGACATGTGTTCAGGAGCAATCGACATCGATGACCTCATTGGAAATGAGATGGGAACACTTCAAGAAGTGGGACC
>CAJXHE010000107.1 GCA_913051865.1 uncultured Flavobacteriales bacterium | reverse complement strand
GAGCTACAACTGTGTATACTCCGTCAGGGACAAGTTCGTTATTCGAGGTTCCATCCCAACATTCATCGGGGCTTTGAGATGTAAAAATCACATCTCCCCATCGTGAAAGAATGACAAGCTTATACGTGGCTTCGCCACTAGATACGCCGTCCGACACAAAACCCAATGTGGATTCTCCAGGCGCCCATGGGAACCAGTCGTTGATGTCGTCGTTATTTGGTGTAAATGCCGTGGGAATCCAAAGCAGCGGTTCTTCGGTCAGACACACTTGATTTGAACTCGATCCATTGAGACCACCCGTGGTGTTGTTTTCTAAGGCGACTACAGTGTAACAGAAGTCTCCTGGCATTTGTGTGAGGTCTCCGATGAAGTCCTCTGTATGATAGACATTGGGTCCGTGTGATGTCAGTGGAACTGCAGCGCTCAGACGTGAGGGCGCCCTCATAATTTCATACGACAATGTTCCATCTGGGAATTCTTTATATTCAGACCAAATCAGACTGTTTTCGAAAGCATCTTCATCTGAAGAACGCCATCCCTGAAGCAAAATGCTTTTCCCCAGATTTGATGTTGTAACTGCCACTTGGCATTCATTATATACAGAACATCGGTAGATGTAACTCCGCACATCAGTCTCAACATCGGGGTCAACAAATGTCAACGGGAAGCCAAGTGAGCTCGGAAGTGGCTCCAGTATAGGAATCCAAACACTGTCCACATCCACCCATCGTTCGAGCTGGTAAATACTTATTTCTGTCGCGGTAGGGTCAGTTTCAACAAGAATTTCGATCGCCCCATTAGATAAAACAGATGCCCTTTTTAATCTGGGTGATTCTGGCGCGTCAGGATATGAGAATTCAAGTTCAACTTCGCTGGATCGTGCAATCTTACCTGTTGTTGATTCGGCGACGATACGGTATTTATAAATGCTCGCTACATTGGCTCCCTGGTGAAGGTATGTTCCGTATCCTGAGGCAAGTGTATCGAGTGTTGTCCAAACCCCATACGCGCCTGACACTGGGTCATAGAGGGAAGCCTGAGCCAAATAGAAATCGACGCCACCTTCTATTCCAAGCGGTGCGTTCCAACTTAATTGCGCGCGATTCGTGCAAGGAATTTGCGAGACCACTGTGAAAATGGAGGTCGAACACTCGCCCGCAGCATTTGGATTGGGTGATCCGTCATTATTAATGCACTCGAAGACTGCAACACGATAACTCTCAGGCTCTGAAGATGCAAGAGAAGTAGGGATGATCGCGGATGACACATTCGGGTCGTTTATTTGAAGGACTTCCGAGGAACCTGCCCCCGAACATTTATAGATGATGTACCCCAAGGTTTCCCCTGAAACAGGGTAGTCAAAGTGTACTTCTGCAAGTCCTGTGGCAGGGTCTACGTCGATATGTGTCGTCACGGGTAAATCGGGATTCACTTCACCGACGACTAAGTCTGTTGCGTTACTCACGTGAATGTCTGTGCCATTTGAAGCGGTTTGGCGAACACGGTATATGTTAATAGAGACACAAGGACCTGGGTTGTCGATGAAAGACCCTCCAAGTGGGCTGTCTGGAACGATCGCGATGGTGTCCCACACAGCGGTAAATTCATTCAATCGTTCCAAATAGAAAGGACCTCCAGCGCCTTCTCCAGAGATCACATGTGGACTGTTCCACACCAAATCCACTTCGTCCGCTCCTGCGCCAACGCTTGCATCGACATGAATCGAACATAGAAATGGTGATGCAGGCGAATTGTCATTTGTCGCTCCACCGTCAACAGAAGTGACTTGAACTGCGGTAAAGCAATGAGCATAAGCATTGGCGTTGTATAAAAATGAGGGCATGACCCATCCTGTCGGCAAAACGCCTGTATCTAAATTGGGAGCAACCAGGTGAGGTGAGGGGCTTAAAAGCGTGCCCGGAATGTCGAACACCTTAATCTCATTGTGAATAAACTCCTCAGTCGCGACTGGCGTAAATACATCCCAGTACAGTGTCGCATTCCCGGCAGCATTGACATTGTCAACGTGGGTTAGATTAGGCTGAGCATATGCTGTATCCCCGAGACCTAAACCCAAGAGGATTATAAGTATGACCGGTGTTATTTGTTCTATTTTAATAAAACGACGCATGCTATAAAATTACAAAACCTTCAATCAACCCTCTTTGTTTTTTTAAACGTTATCGACATACTTGTCTCCATAACCATATCCATCAGTGTATCCTGAACCGTAGCTGTAGTATCCATAACGTGCAGCATACTTGCTATAGTATTTCATGAGTCGTCGGGGTTTAATCCCGTTTAAAACGAATGATGCGTGTTTGAGGTTGTTTTGGTCTAACAAATCCTCAAGGTGTTTAATGCCTCTTCGAGACGATTGCTTTGTATTTGTGACCAAGAGCGCTGTGTCCACATGTTCCATTAGGACAAGTGCATCGCTGATCAGTAAAATCGGGGGTGTATCTAAAATCACATAATCGTAATCTTTTTTCAACTGTGACAACAAGGGGTCAAGTCTCTCACTGAGAATTAAATCTGAGGCATTCGGTGGGATGGGGCCTGCTGAGATAATGTCAAGTGAAGGGTAGGGGCCAGACATGATGACTTCCGAAACGGAAGATTTCCCGACCAGTAGGTTAGATATTCCAGCTTTGTTTTTGAGGCCGAAATAAACATGAACCCGCGGTTTGTGGAGATCGAAGTCGACCATGGCCACTTTCTTGCCCGCCTTCGCTAAAATTGACGCGAGATTTGCACTGACAAAGGACTTGCCCTCTGACGGGTGAAGTGACGATACGAGGATGACATTGGCGCCTTCTTTTGCCAGTAGATATTGAAGGTTTGTTCGCAGCGACCTGAATGACTCTGTCACTGATGATCGGTTGTCAGCGCGGACTGCCAATGGATCGTCCACCACCCCTTTGTGATAAGGAATTCCGCCTATGACTGGGAATTGAGCGACCTCTCGGAGTTCTCCTGTGGACTCAATTCGTGCGAAGAAGAACAAACGTATCAAAGCCAATAAAACCCCGATGACAAAACCTGCAAGGACATACGTTAGAATCGTTCTTTGTTTGTTTGGACCTACGAGGCCTCCGTATCTCGCTCTTTCAATTAAAGAAGCCTCGGGTGTGATGTTTGCTCTTGCAATAATTGTTGTGGCTTTCTGCTCAAGCAGAAACAAGGAAAGTTTCTCGTTCACAGATAGCTTCCGCTCCATGGCGAGAATGTCTCTCTGAGTTTGAGGCAAACTTGCCAATCTCACTTCCAAAAGGCGGATTTCTACGCTGAGATCTTTTCGGCGTCCGATTAATGCAATTCTGAAATCATTGATATACCCTTTAATCCCAACTCGGATTTGAGACATTGTGGAGTCGAGTCTTCGAATTGCAGATGCCCCTTCTTTTACGTCTAAAAGCAGTGAAGATCGCCGCGCTTGAAGGGTAAAGATTTCACCCATTTGATCTGTCATCAACTTATCATCTACAAACAAATATGATGTTGGGGGCAAGTCGCTGTTCGTGGAAGATGAGTTTAAATACGCATTTAAACCATTGAGAGACTCTAGTTGTAAATCCAGCTCACGTCTCTGACTTTCAAGATCTACCAGCATAGAAAAGTACTGTGCCTGCTCCTTGGATAGGTCGATGATGTTCTTTTCATCTTTGTAAAAATCCACAAGTTGAGCCAGGCTATCTGTCATCGACTCGATCTCTAAAAGTTGATTGTCAATGTATTTTTCTGCCTGCAGATTGCTTGCGTGGCGCGCCTCAGCTGTATAGTCGATATATGTGGAGGAAAGTGTGTCCAAAAAACGCTTTGCGCGAGTGGGGAGGACATCGCGACACGACAGCGTGACAATACTCGTCATCTCAATATTTTCGGCGGAGGTTCGCCCGCGATATTGAGAGATCCTTTGATTCCTGTTGTAAACCCTAATTCGAAAATGTTGAGCTATGGCAGCGTCTAAACTCGACTTGTCGTTTTTTGTTTGAGGGTCTAATTGCACCGAGATATTCAAGCCTTGCGCCGTCACAAGGTCTCCAAACCGCGCAGCAATTTCTACGATGACGCCATCCTTTTCTTCAAATAAAATCTTATACGTGGAGGGGCTTTGTACAAAGATATCAAGCGACCTCCCGAGCATGTTCGATGCAAAGGATCCGGGCTCGACCTCAATCTGAAGGGCTGAAAACCCAGCTACAGGAAGTTCTTTCAACCTCCCCACTAAAAACAAATCCAAAGGATCATTGATTTTATCGATACTTCGACCCACCAAATCGTAAGACTTAAGAATCCTGAGTTGATTTCTCGTCTCATCTAAAAAGCTCCCCCACATAGATGTCGCACGCGCATTGCTCATCCCTTGCAAGTCATTTCCGCCTCCGCCTTGATTCAATAGGATCTCTGACGTGGCATTGTATTGATCAACTTGCTGGTGTGTCACAAGTCGCCCGATGCCATACCCCACCACAGCGAGTAAAACCATCAACCATCCACTTTTGCCTAAAAGTTTTATATATGGTCGAATATCTTCAGCAGATACTATATCTTGTCTAGAATTGTTCATATTTGAAGTCCAAAGGTAATCCACCATGTCACATCACAATTACATATCGCGAAACATCTTCGTTTCACTTCTTACAAT
>CAJXHE010000106.1 GCA_913051865.1 uncultured Flavobacteriales bacterium | reverse complement strand
ACAAGACCCGAAATAACTGCGATACTCATGGCCATCATGACTCTGTCAAAAGAGACCCTAAGAGTAATTCCAAGATCAGACATATTCACAAGAAACATCAGAAACTCCAAGGCCAAAAGAGCGAGTATCGCGCCAAATACGCATAGCACAATCGCTTCGAAAAGGAATTGAATCAGGATGAAACTTGATTTGGCACCGAGCGCCTTTTGGACGCCGATAATCTTCGTTCTTTCACGAACCGATACAAACATGATGTTTGCAATACTGAAGCAACCCACAAGGATCGCAAAAATTGCAATAAACCAGCCGCCTAATTCAACTTGCGTAAAGATGGTAGAGATGATGCTGGTGAGCATCTCTATTTGGTTGATTGAAAAATCATTTTCATTGGCAGGCCTGACGCGCCTCACACTTCTCAATTGCTGAATAATCTCATCCTTGAGCACCCCCATCTCAACCCCGGGGAGCGCCTTAACCATAATGGAATTGCCCTCCGTATTTCGGGTGTCAAAAATACGAGGCGCAAATGTGGCTGGAACCATGACGAATTCATCAAATCCGTTGGAAATCATCGATTCTCCTTCGTGGGTAAACGTGCCAATAATCTCAACTCTTTTTCCCCCAATTTTAAGCTTCTGACCTAGCACCTCTTGTGAACCGAAGAGGTTCATCGCTATGTCATATCCCACTATGGCCACCGGACTCCCAGACGCACTTTCTGAACCGTTAAAAAATCTGCCCGACGCAAGGTCCAAACTAATCACACCAGGATAAGTATGTGAAACAGCGGCAACGGGAACATTGGGATATGCGTTTTCGGAAGCTTCAAGATTAAATATACCTTTCATTTGAAACGCGACGTCAGAAGCTTGCGTGAGCCTCTCTGCTAGCTCTTCAGAATCGCGAAGAGAGGGCTCTCTTCTTTGGACATACTTCCACCACGGATAATCCCCCCCCATACTCCACGGCCATTTACTGACAAAGAGGACATCGTCATCAAGCATACTAAATGATTCCAGCAAATCATCCTCCATAGAATCGACGACTGCAAATATTGAGCTAATCACAAAAATGCCCACCATGACGCCTAGCAAAGAGAGAAAAGTCCGCAGTTTATTCACAACGATGGCGCTCCACGCGAAGCTTAAACTTTCTCTTAATAATCGCAGCCACATCATACGTTCAAAGCTACACCTTGAGTTAACTTCGCCCACTTAAAATCATTATCTTTTTTATATGTCGCAACCACGAAAGCTTCGCTCAGCCCTAATTTCTGTTTTTAACAAAGATGGATTGGCCCCAATCATTCAGGAATTGATTCGTCTTGGCGTGACCATTTACTCAACAGGTGGGACCCAGAAAACAATCGAAGATCTTGGCGGAACAGTCATTCCAGTTGAAACACTGACAGATTATCCATCCATTTTAGGCGGTCGTGTTAAAACACTTCATCCCAAAGTATTTGGTGGAATATTATCGAGAAGGGATGATGAAGGTGACCAAAAACAGATGACGGAATATGCGATCCCAGAAATTGACCTTGTTGTCGTTGACCTTTATCCTTTTGAAGAAACAGTGGCGAGCGGAGCAAGCGCAGAGGCAATTATCGAAAAGATTGACATTGGTGGGATTGCGCTCATACGTGGCGCTGCAAAAAACCACAAAGACGTCGTGATTGTCCCGAGCATGGATGATTACGGAAAATTATTGGATATTCTCCGAAACCAAGATGGAGAAACGTCATTAGAAGAAAGGCGCGAACTGGCGTTGAGAGCGTTCCGTACGAGTTCTCATTACGACACGATGATTCAACAGTACATGCTTGGCACCACTGAAAACATATCTCCGCTTGACACATTAAACCTCAGCGTATCTGAGGTGAAACCTTTGCGATATGGTGAAAACCCACATCAGGCTGGGCGGTTTTTTGGGGATTTAGACGGCATCCTTAAGCAACTTCATGGGAAAGCGCTTTCTTACAACAATTTATTAGATGTTGATGCCGCAGTAAGCTTAATGGAAGAGTTCAAAAACGATGCGCCCACATTTGCAATCATGAAGCACAACAATGCGTGTGGTCTTGCAACACGGGACACATTATCTGAAGCATACACACGGGCACTCGAAGGAGATCCAGTGAGTGCGTTTGGAGGCGTCCTCATTGCAAACCGACCAATCGACCTCGCAACAGCAAATCAAATACACACCCTTTTCTGCGAAGTGGTTATTGCACCGCGTTTTGATGCCGAGGCGCTAGACGTTTTAAAAGGAAAGAAAAACAGAATCCTTCTGGAAAGACAAGATGTATCGCTCCCAACTTCTTCAGTGCGGACTGCCTTAAACGGATTTCTTGTTCAGGAGCGAGACAATAAGATGGAGGTTTCGTCTGATCTTACATGTGTTACCGAGGCGAATTCTGATGAAAATGAGATTGCAGATATGCTATTTGCGATGAAGCTTGCCAAGCACACGAAGTCAAACACCATCGTTTTTGCGAAGGATGGGCAGCTTCTTGCCTCAGGAACAGGTCAAACATCAAGGGTTGACGCACTCAAACAAGCCGTCGAAAAAGCTGCAGGATTGGGGCTTTCGCTTGAAGGCAGTTCGATGGCTTCAGACGCCTTCTTTCCTTTCCCAGACTGCGTTACACTTGCAGCTGAAGCTGGAATAAAAAACGTGATACAGCCTGGCGGATCCATCAATGACAACAAGAGTATTGATGCTTGCAATGCGTTGGGACTTGCGATGTATACCACCGGAACGAGACATTTCCGTCATTAACAATTCGCTAACAGGCAAACACAACGTTTTCAACCTAATTGGAAACTTATCCACTAAGACACATTTAGAGCGTTTTCAAATCGGTTTTGTGTTCGTGAAAGTGTAAATTTGAGTATGGGCTTGTTTAACTTTTTCTCGCAGGATATCGCCATTGATTTGGGAACTGCAAATACAATTATTTACTACCAAGACAAAGTCGTCGTAGACCAACCTTCGATAGTAGCTAAGGACAGAAAGACGGGACGCGTCGTCGCAATCGGTCGTCTTGCACAACAAATGCATGGAAAAACGCATAAAAACATAGAAACAATACGACCATTAAGGGATGGCGTCATTGCCGATTTTGAGTCTGCCGAGCAGATGATAAAAGGCATGATTAAAATGATCAACGAGAATAAGAAATCTTGGTTTACGCCCTCTCACCGAATGGTCATATGCATCCCTTCTGGGATCACAGATGTAGAGAAACGTGCTGTAAAGGATTCGGCCGAGCATGCAGGAGGCAAGGATGTCTATCTCATTCATGAACCTATGGCCGCAGCAATTGGCATCGGCATCGATGTAGAAGAGCCTATGGGGAATATGATTGTAGATATCGGCGGAGGCACATCGGAGATCGCTGTCATTGCACTTGGAGGGATTGTCACCGATACAAATATCAGAATTGCTGGTGACGAGTTTACGCGTGACATTGAGGATTATATGAGGCGTCAGCACAACATTCTGATTGGAGAAAGGACGGCTGAGCAAGTGAAAATAAATGTCGGATCTGCGATCAGCAAACTTGAAAACCCGCCTGAGAACTATCCGGTTCTGGGGCGTGACTTGATGACTGGACATCCCAAAGAAGTCATTGTTACATATTCTGAAATAGCGGGTTGTCTTGACAAGAGTATCGGAAAAATTGAAGATGCGATTCATACTGCTTTAAATCAGACCCCCCCCGAACTCTCTGCTGATATCTTTAAAACCGGCATCTACTTGGCGGGAGGAGGTGCGCTTTTACGAGGTCTGGATATTCGTATTTCATTACGCACAAAGTTGCCTGTCCATATTGCAGAAGATCCGCTTCACGCTGTCGCAAAAGGCACTGCGATTGCGCTTAAGAACATTGATCGTTTCCCTTTCCTAATGCATGGTTAGGATATGTGAATAATATGCCTATTCAGTGCACACATTAATTCAACTACTTCGCCGTAATCACCGATTGGTGTTATTTGTATTGCTTGAAATTATCGCGCTTAATTGGATCGCTTCTACACATGCTCATCCCAGAGGAAGGATCACATCAATTGGAATGAAAATGTCATCCAGCTGGACTGGGACGCTTGGCCGAATGATGTATCTCAAAGATTTGAAGACCACAAATGTCAGCTTATTAATGGAGAATGCCAGGCTCAGAACAGCAAATCTAAATTCTCAGAAGACGAACTTAACTGACACCTTCAATGTGACGTTTAATCAAAAAGTCTGGGAGAGCATTCCTGCTGAAATAATTAGATACTCATCCGACTTTAAGAACAATATTTTAGTTGCAAATCGAGGCCGTTCGTCTGGAATTATACCTGGTATGGGTATGCTCGATCACGGAAATATCGCTGGGTTAGTAACTGAAGTGACAGAACACGAAGCGCTTGTTCTGCCCATCATACATTTACATACTCAATGGAGTGTCAGGCTTGGAACTGAAGGGGCGATTGGGAGATTGGTTTGGGCTGGACAAGGAACGGAGTATGCAACTTTGAAGGATATTCCACTCACAGAACTCATCATACCGGGGGACCCTGTAGTAACCTCTGGATTCCAGGGCACGTTCCCTTCTGGCTTAGAGGTAGGCAAAGTGGAAGAAGTCCTTGTCACCCAGGCCGATAAATTTCAATCT
>CAJXHE010000105.1 GCA_913051865.1 uncultured Flavobacteriales bacterium | reverse complement strand
CGACAAGCTTAATATTATTAAAATGAAAGCCGTCCCAATGTGGGGCGGCTTTCTTAATTTTGTACCATGCTCACAACACGACATCCGAGAGAGACTTTTTCTTCTACAACACGTTTAGTGCTTCCAAACGATACAAATACACTTGGAAATTTAATGGGGGGCAACCTCCTTCATTGGATGGATGTTGCTGCAGCTATTTCGGCGAATAGACATTGTAGGCGCGTTGTCGTTACAGCTGCGGTGAACAATGTGTCATTTCAGAAACCCATCAAACTGGGTGATATAGTCATTATTGAATCACAAGTGACCAGATCTTTTAAGTCTTCTATGGAAGTATACCTGGAAGTCTTTGTAGAGAGCACACTCACAGGTGTGAAGTCGAGATGTAATGAAGCGATGTATACGTTTGTTGCCGTGGATCAACAAGGTGCGCCTATTGAGGTTCCAAAAACGGTGCCGGAGACGAAGGAGGAGGAGCAGAGGTTTGACGGTGCGTTGAGAAGACGTCAGTTGAGATTAATACTTGCAGGGAAAATGAAGCCTTCAGAAGCGACTGAGTTAAAGGCGTTATTTATGTAGTTGCTCGGCGTTGAGTATCTGGGTCGCAGCATCGATAATGCGTGCTGGAGAAACATGCTGGATACACAGGTCTTGGCCTCTACGTGTAAAACGGCATTTTGATCCGTGCCGTGAACATGGTCTAGAGCCACGGTCTTGAGGAAGGAGGGTTATTGTTGCGCCGTGGGGTCGCCAAGGAGATAAGCCTAAAGATGGTCTGGTACACCCCCAAATAGAGATGAGAGGTGTGTTAAGCGCTGAAGCGAGATGCATCGCTCCTGTATCACCACCTATGACGAGCTGCGCGTTTTCTATGATAGCTGCAGTTTCTTGTAGCGTAGCGATTCCACAGAAAGAAGTGATTGCGTTCTTTGGATTTGAAGCAATAATTTTCGTTGCAATAGCAATAGAATCAGGCCCTCCAACGATTGAAACGTGTATGTTCTGTGAAACGAACTCATGACAAATTGTGAGAAGCGTGGACTCGGGGATGACTTTGCCTATATGTGCCGCTCCTGGAGCGATGGTAATGAAAGCTTTGGGCAGAGCGTGGGCAGTATTGGGGTTTGATTTGAGCGTACCCCAAGGATGTGAGGGGGCAGGGATGCCAAACGGTTGAAGTACGTTAAGGGAACGTTCAACGAAGTGTTGTACCGGTTTTTTACGGAGCCCCAACACAAGCGCAAAGCGTTGTATGGTTTGCTTGTTTACGGTGAACGTAAGGATGTTAAGCGCTTTAGAAAGCGAGCGAGAGCGGACGTTTCCGTGTAAGTCAATCAGATAATCAAACGTGAGTGCTTTGAGTGAAGGGACGACTTCGCTGGTGGTTTTGTCAACCAAATGAATCGAATTCAAGCCTGTGAGGAGATCTGCAGCACCTGAAAAGCGTTTTAAGGTTACAAAATCTATTCTGGATTCCGGGCCGTAATGTTCCCGAATGGCATGAATGACTGGTGCGGATAGAATAATATCTCCTATCGCACTAAATCTTACTATAAGAAATCGTGGTGCTTTCACTCCCCAAAGGTATACGCAGGTATCTTTGTATCTATGATAAGAAACAAAATACTTCTATTAGGTTCTGGTGAGTTAGGGAGAGAAGTGGTGATCGCCCTCCAAAGGTTGGGGCAATATGTTGTGGCAGTTGACTCCTATGCAAACGCGCCTGCGATGCAATTGGCTCATGAGTTTGAAGTGATTAATATGCTCAATGGGGATGAGTTGGATAGTGTTGTGGCCAAACATAAACCAGATTTTATCGTTCCTGAAGTAGAAAGTATCCGGACAGAGCGGTTTTATGAATATGAAAAAAGGGGGTACAAAGTTATTCCATCAGCGAGAGCGGCTCATTTTACAATGAATAGAAAGGCCATTCGAGACTTGGCATCTGTAGATCTGGGTTTAAAAACAGCGAAGTATAAATATGCTGCGAATCTCGAAGAGTTACACGCAGGAGTCGCAGCTGTAGGGATGCCATGTGTCGTCAAGCCTTTGATGTCGAGTTCAGGAAAGGGGCAGTCTGTGATCAAGTCGGAGAGTGATATTAAGGGTGCATGGGAGGTTGCGCTAGAAGGTTCTAGGGGAGATTTGAAGGAAGTCATTGTAGAGGAGTTTGTCGACTTTGAGTATGAGATTACCCTGTTAACCTTGACCCAAAATGATGGCAATACGCTCTTCTGTGCACCGATCGGTCACCGACAAGAAAGCGGAGATTATCAGCAGAGTTGGCAGCCCAAAGCGATGGAGGATGGGCCTTTAAACAAGGCACGAGAAATGGCAGGTAAAGTGACAGAGTCGCTTGGAGGGAGTGGGATTTGGGGTGTCGAGTTTTTTGTCGGGAAGGAAGGGGTTTATTTTTCCGAGCTGTCTCCCCGTCCCCATGACACTGGTATGGTAACGTTAGGTGGAACTCAGAACTATTCTGAGTTTGAACTCCATGCAAGAGCGATTGTCGGGATTCCCGTGAAGGAAGTCGCTCAAATAAGAAATGGTGCGTCCTCAGTTATATTGGCAGAAGATGAAGGGAAGGCGTTCCCTGAGTTTCTCGGTGTTGAGAAAGCTGCAGGAGTGGAGGGCGCAGATTTCATCTTATTTGGCAAACCTTCCACCAGGACAAACAGGAGAATGGGCGTTGCGATTGCATTTGGAGAAGAAAATGTTGAAGAGTTGGTGCAGAAAGCAGAAGATCTGGCAGATATGATAAAAGTAAAATCATGCGATTAATAGATACACACACACATTTGTATCAACCTAAGTTTGATTCAGACCGAGAAGAAGCTGTCGACAGATGTTTTGCAGAAGGTGTTGATACATTGTTGCTTCCCAATATTGATTTAGAAAGTGTTCCCAGAGTTTTAAGTATGATGGAGACATGGCCGGACAGCTGTTTCGGAATGATGGGGCTTCACCCGTGTCACGTAGGTGAGGGTTGGGAATTGGAGTTAGATGAAATCCGCAAAGTATTGGACGCTCCTCCAAAAGGTAAAAAGTTTATTGCTGTGGGAGAAATAGGTATCGATTTATATTGGGAAACCAAACATATTGATGCACAACGTGAGGCGTTTAGGATACAGGTAGGTTGGGCAAAAGAGCGTGGGATTCCGATTGTGATTCATGTGCGAAATGCGTGGGATGCACTTTTTGAAGAAATGGACAAATTGAATGATGATTCGTTAACGGGCGTTTTTCATTGTTTTACGGGAGGTAAAAAAGAAGCAGAGAAAGCCATTGAGTATGGTGGATTTATGCTAGGGATAGGTGGGGTGAGCACGTATAAAAACGGAGGGCTTGATGGGGTGTTGCCTGAGGTGTCACTTGAACATTTGGTCTTAGAAACAGACAGCCCATATTTGTCGCCTGTACCTCATCGTGGAAAAAGGAATGAGAGTTCATATGTTGTTCATGTGGCACGAAGAGTGGCGGAAATAAAAGGGCTAAGCATAGAAGAAGTTGCAAGTGTAACGACTCGGAATGCAGAAAAAATGTTTCATCTTGTCAGTGAGATAAAATAAAATGAGCGCAGAAAGAAAAATACTAATTATTTATACGGGTGGCACCATTGGAAGTGTGCATGACCCTATGAATGGGTCTCTTGTGCCGATTGACTTCAGTCAGATTACGCGTCATGTTCCTGAGCTCAACAGAGCGGGGATCAATATGGATGCAGTGAGTTTCAGTCCTCCTATAGACAGCTCTAATGTCAATCAATCTCATTGGATAAATATTGCAAATCTGGTGTATAAACACCATGACAAATATGATGGATTTGTGGTGTTACATGGCACAGATACAATCGCATATACCGCTTCTGCTTTGAGTTTCATGTTGGAAGGACTTCGGAAGCCAGTTATATTGACAGGAAGCCAGCTTCCAATAGGTATGCCTCGGACGGATGGCAGAGAGAATTTGCTAAGTGCGGTGATGTTAGCAGCGCATCCGAATCCGAAAAACCCCGATTCTGATCGTGTTGAGTGGGGAGAGTCAACAATCCAAGAGGTTGCAGTATATTTTGGAAACCAACTTTTCCGAGGAAACAGAACACACAAAGAAAGTGCACAGAGCTTGCATGCGATTGTAAGCCCAAATTACCCCTCACTTGTGACGGCTGGAGTGGAATTTAATGTTCGGAAACACAATCTTTATCGGGCGCCAGAAGGTGAATTAATAAGACATGATCAATTTGAGTCGAAAGTGGCTTGGCTCCCACTTTTTCCGGGGATGTCGCTTGAAGTCTTAGAGAGGGTGTTGTGTTGGGATGAACTAAGAGGCGTTGTGTTGGGAACATATGGCAGTGGCAATGCACCCGATAGCAATAAATTTAAATCTTTATTAAAGCATGCACAAAGCCGAGGTGTCTCGATTGTTAATATTACCCAGTGTGGACATGGAGGTGTAAAGCAGGAAATGTATGCAACAAGTCTGATGCTTGCTGATTGTGGTGTTATTTCAGGCGGCGATATGACCACCGAAGCTGCGTTGATAAAATTAATGATGTTGCTGGGTGAAACTGAAGATAATGAGGCGATTCGAAAAGGAATTTTAAAGGATTTAAGAGGGGAAAGAACAGTTTAACACGAAATCATTGAAATTCTATGCTTTCAAATGTGGTAAAAACATATTTGTGCAGTAATTTGCGCAGCCTCAAGGGAAATTTTTTCTCAAGAGAAAGGTCCTAACGAGGATTGGAGGGATGGCCGAGTGGTTTATGGCGCACGCTTGGAAAGC
>CAJXHE010000104.1 GCA_913051865.1 uncultured Flavobacteriales bacterium | reverse complement strand
GAGGGGTTTTTCTTTATAGTTTCGCATAATATTAATTACACCCTAAAGTCATCACGATGCACGCAATTATACATACAGACAAAGGAAACATGAAGGTTGAGTTTTTTGATAAGGACGCACCGAAGACCGTGGCCAATTTCGTCAAACTTGCAAAAGACGGATTCTACGAGGGATTAACGTTTCATCGCGTATTGCCGGACTTCGTCGTTCAGGGAGGATGTCCTAATGGCTCGGGTGCTGGAGGTCCTGGATATCAAATTGATTGTGAGCTGGACGGAGATAACCAGTACCACGATACCGGTGTGCTATCTATGGCGCATGCAGGGCGAAATACTGGAGGCTCACAGTTTTTTATTGTACACTCAAGAACAAACACGTCACACCTTGATCGGAATCACACATGTTTTGGCAAAGTGGTTGAGGG
The DNA here is from genome assembly GCA_913051865.1 of uncultured Flavobacteriales bacterium. Lineage (GTDB taxonomy): Bacteria > Bacteroidota > Bacteroidia > Flavobacteriales_D > Sanyastnellaceae > UBA974. The sequence goes on along the minus strand of CAJXHE010000104.1, from coordinate 4,408 downwards.
ATTAGAGATTATTGAAAACATCGCGCAGGGCGACACCTTTAAAGTTGAAGTGGTTGACTGATATTTAAATCGCCCAGAAGGATGTATGAACACCTAAAAGCAATGGCCATTTGGGGAAGCTTGTGTGTTCTTTTATGCACCGTCCTTTACCTCAGTTCAAACTGTATTGCCGAAACACTTCTTTCTCATCATAAACTTTACCTCGAAATTGAGAAAGACATCCCTCAAGTGCCTGGAATGATTCTCTTTTATGAGTCCTATTCCCTACTTATTTTACTGAGTTTTATTTGCGCAAAATCGCCCAAAAACATTCGCGCTTTGAGTATCACCATGATGGTGAGCTCTTTGATTGCATGTGCCATTTTTTTACTTTTCCCAGGAGAGCTTGGGTTTTCGAGAACGATGAACATTCAAGGTTATGAATCCATGTTCGAGGCGCTACACCGGATGGACAAACCACACAATCTGTACCCTTCTCTGCACATCACATTCTCTGCAATCTCAGCTTTTACGCTACTGCGACACACTCAAAAAAAGATCATGCAGGTGCTTCTCATACTTTGGGTAATGATGATTTCATTGTCGGTCATCCTCACCCATCAACATCACCTGTTCGATATCGCAACAGGGTTTGTTTTGGCATGGATCACCTTGAAATGTGTCTATCTCAAGCTCGAATCCGCAAAATAAGTTCGTTCAACTTTATCTAAGAGAAACGCTTTATTCCTTGATAATTTTATACGTCTTAGACTTCGTATTGAGGAAGTACACGCCTTTTGAAAGTTGACTGACTTCAATTGATGCACCATTGCCTTCTAGGACGAGCTCACCTTTCAACGAGAAGAGGTGGTAATCGACAGGTGAGGAAAGCAATATCTTATCCGTGGTAGGATTGGGATATACCAGTGTTTCTAACGCGACAATTTCGATACTGCTAATCTCATCCAGATTGAATCTCCAAAGGTCGTTGAGGGTTTCTGAATTGCCATCATCATACTGAAGGCCTGATGTAAAATAAAGGACGTCGCCAACAACAAAACATCCTGGCGCCCACTTGCTGTGTCCAGGATGAACTGGAAGGCTCAACCACGAATCTGTTTCAGGCGTGTACTGCCAAAACTCACCTGTCTCTAAATAATAATGGTCATCTCCATCCCCACTGAGTGCGTAGCCCTTGCCGTTGTAGGAGAACTGAGTGCCAGCAACGCGTCCTTCTGCTGGGATGCTCGCAACTTGGGTCCATGCGTCTGTAAGGGGTTCGTACTTATAGAAATCGTTGTAAATATCGTTTCCGTGACCAAATCCCACATAAGCAATATCATCGATTGAAAAGAAGTAAGGGTGGTGTCTTTTCTCAGCAATAAAGTCAGTTTTTTGCGCCCAAGAATCTGTCGCGATGTCGTAAGCCCACCAGTCGTCTAGATTGCCTGAATTGTTGTTTCCGAGTCCCACAAAAATCTGCCCCCCTGCTTCAAGCATTGCAGGATGAAGCCGACCGCCGCAAGGGCATGAAGCGAGTTCAGTCCATGCTTCTGTCGCAGGGTCATACGCCCACAGGTCATCTAATGGACCTATGTCAAAAGCATTAGAAGTTCCAAAACCGACATATGCTTTCCCATTGTGCGCTATCCCATAGGCATATCCTCTGGGGTAGCCGGGGAAGTTCGGCAACTGTGTCCAAGAATCAGTTGTGGTATCGTACTTGTAAAAATCTTTAACGTAGGATCCATTTTCATTTTGTCCTGCCAACACATATCCGTCAGTTCCGATAGAGAATGTAATGGGATGGTTCCGCCCCAGTCCGGGGTAGTCTTCAAGCTGCACCCAATCTTGTGCGAAATGAATATGACAAAAAAGTGAGAGGCCGATAACAAGAATGATATTTTTCACGTAACGTATTTTTAGGTTTCAACTAATAAGCAAGTTCTTTATTTTGCAAGCAGTGCATCAAGGGCTGGTCGAATGTCGTCTGAAGAAGGACGAGATGCATCGAGGGAGGCAACATTGCCTTCAGTGTCGAAGAGCATGAAGCGTGGAATCCCATTGATGGCGTAATCTTTTGTGATTTGGCTCCAGCCATCTGCAAAAAGTTGGACGCCTTTCATGTCCTTATCCACTATCATGTCAAGCCAAGCCTGTCTGTTTTTTTCTTCGTCTACACTTACCCCTATGAACGTGACATTCTTGTCGCTGTATTCAGCCTCAAGCTCATGTAAGAATGGCATCTCAGCGCGACAAGGACCACACCATGTGGCCCAAACATCAATGTACACGACAGATCCTAAGAAATCAGAAAGAGAAACGTCGTCCCCGTCTTGGTCTGGGTATGTAAAATCTATGGCAGCCTCACCTGGCTGTGGAAGCGCCGCAAGTGCCGCCCTGCGACTCATGACATATTCTTTGTGGTCTTCAATTCCATCCACGATAGACGTGTAGAATGGCAGATTCGTTACTTTAAAAGATGCTGCTTTATTTAAAAATGGGGCGAAGTATGCACTGAATAGTGAGTCAACCTCACTATCCGAAGACATTGAGAAATTCGGATATTTACTGTTTTCTTGTATGAGATATTGCCATGCATAGTAAGAACTCTCGCTGCTCCCCTCATAAGAGATAGTCTCATCGAATTGCTCTGTGTCAATTGTTAATGTAATGGCGTCACCAGATTGAAGGTACATCTCTGTGCTTTCTATGCCTTGAGAGAAGCTTACGTTGGCAGCTGTGTCCCATTCGAACTCAATAGAAAAATGACCTGAAGCAGTATCAAGAACTGTGATGTAAGTAGAATCTGGTGTAACGAATTTAACGGTATCTCCTATTGGATTTGTGACCACGCCAGAGATGGTTACAGAAGTAGGTTTAATCGGTGTTTGTTCTCTTGTCAGGACAAAAAAAACACAGAATAAGAACCCTATAAGAAGCGTAACAGTAAGTGCTTTAGAAAAATTCATGTGCGAAAGTTAGATGACAAATCCACCAAATAAACCGAATAGGAATATCTTTATATCACATTATCATCCGAAAACGTAGGCTGACATAAATAAAAACTTCACAAACAAGAAGTTAACTAGATTCCAAAAATCAATCTGTTAATTGTTTTTAACAGCAGATACGAATTCACAACAGACGCCACTGATGTACTTTTACATACCTCAAAGATTGAAATATGATATCCCGAATTCTACACAGCTCTTTTTTATGCTTTATTTCTATAGGTGTAATTGCACAAACTCCTTGCGTAAATGGAATGGCAGGACCCTACCCTTGTGATTACATCGATCTGCTATCGTTTGTAGATGGTGACGATTTGGGGGGGGGCTCCATGAATGACATCTGGGGCTGGGTAGACCCACTAGATGGCGCAGAATATGTCCTCCTTGGAAGAACAAGTGGCACATCATTCCTCGACATCACGGACCCTGTAAATCCTATTTATTTAGGTGAGCTTCCAACGGCAACACAGAACTCAACTTGGCGTGACATTAAGGTTTACAACAATTACGCTTTTATCGTTTCAGAAGCGGGAGGACATGGCATGCAAATCTTTGACCTGACACATTTGAGAGACATCACATCTCCCCCCCTGTTATTTGAGGAAGATGCGCTTTACAATGGATGGGGCAATGCACATAACATCGTCATCAATGAAAGCTCGGGGCGAGCCTATGGAGTGGGAACAAATACATTCGAGGGTGGACTTCATATCGTAGATATAAGCGACCCATTAAACCCTACTTTAATCGGTGACTTCTCTGAAGACGGATACACCCACGACGCCCAGGTTGTAAATTACGCTGGACCAGATGTGAATTTTCAGGGCAAAGAAATTGCCTTTGCTTGCAACGAAAACACCGTCACCATTGCAGATGTTACAGATGCGAGCAACACCACTTTAATCAGTAGCACAGGATATCCTGGTGCATTTTATACGCACCAAGGATGGCTGACAGAAGACCACCGTTATTTTCTGAGCAACGACGAGCTCGACGAACAGAATATCGGAATAAATACAACCACGTTTATTTGGGACATGTTAGATCTTAGCGCACCTGTAATCATAGGAACGTTCGTTTCTAGCACATCAGCCATTGACCACAACATGTATACCCACAACGGGTTTGTTTACCAATCCAATTACAGAGCTGGATTGAGAATATTAGATACTGAAAACATTGCCAATGGAACACTAGAAGAAGTGGCATATTTCGATCTTTATCCCTCCAGCGACGCCGCTCAATTTAACGGAACTTGGTCAAACTACCCCTACTTTCCATCTGGTGTCATTGCTGTGTCTCACATTGAAGAAGGCTTGTATTTATTGGGCGCTTCGGTGAATTTAATTGATTTGGGGTGTATGGATCCAGAGGCATGTAACTTTGACCCAAGCGCGCTAGAAGACAATGGATCA
>CAJXHE010000103.1 GCA_913051865.1 uncultured Flavobacteriales bacterium | reverse complement strand
AATGCTTGTCAGCTTCAATGACATTGCCGGAGCCTTGTCAGCAGAAAACTTAACGATTGCAGGAGGAGACCTCCTCGTGGATGGCGTTTTAAGAAACATCCAGGTGAGGGGAGACTTCAATACCATGGAGGATATTGAGTCAGTCATTGTCAAAGCTGAAAACGACAGCCCGGTCTATGTGAGAGACATTGCGACAGTCAAGTTTGTGGAGAAAGCCAAGGAAAGCTATGCACGTGAATACACGAAGCCTGTTGTTACGTTAGATATTGTCAAGCGCGCAGGAGAAAACCTTCTTCAAGCTTCGGATGAAATAAATGAAATCATTGCGAGGGCAAAACGAGATGTACTCCCGAAAGATATTTTGGTTACCATTACTGCAGACCAAAGTGATGCAACGCGAACTCAAGTAGATGAACTTCAAAATTCGATCATCTTCGGGATCCTTTTGGTCGTGGGTGTTTTGTTGTTCTTTCTCGGTCTAAGAAATGCACTTTTCGTAGGGGTAGCCATACCTCTTTCTATGTTTATGAGCTTCATGATACTTGGAGTCATAGGGATCACATTCAATACGATGGTGCTTTTTGCTTTGGTTTTGGCATTGGGCATGTTGGTTGACAATGGGATTGTCGTCGTGGAGAACGTGTATCGATTTATGGATGAAGGTTTCTCGCCATTTGAAGCCGCCAAATATGGCGTAGGCGAGGTCGCCTGGCCCATCATTGCGTCTACGGGCACAACACTTGCCGCCTTTACGCCCCTTGCTTTTTGGCCAGGAATCATTGGTGAATTCATGAAGTATTTACCCATTACGCTCATCATTGTTCTGGGGTCTTCCTTGTTTGTAGCTCTGGTCATAAATCCAGTTCTTACAGCGCTTTATATGAAAGTGGGTGAGCAGAAACACGATGTCCGCCGAACATGGAAAAGAATGGCGATTCTCGTCGGAATAGCTGCGATCATGCTCATGCTGGGTGCGGTCGCTTTGGGCAATATTTTACTTATTTCAGCTTTACTTACAGGGTTGAACACCTATGTTTTTTCTCCAAGCACAAAAGTATTTCAAACCAAATTTCTTCCATGGTTGGAGCGTCGATATGAAGCCCTTTTGTCGTTTGTCTTAAGTGGACGGCGCCCTTCACTTTTCTTTTTTGGCACCTTCGGACTGATGATTCTGTCATTTGTTCTCATGGGAATATTCCCTCCTAAGGTTGAGTTTTTCCCTGTCAATCAACCCCAATACCTCAATATTTTCATTTCCAAACCCATTGGAACGGATCTGGAAATTACAAATGAGGTAACAAAAGATATTGAGAAAAGAGTGCTTGCTGTTATTGAAAGCGATCAGTTTAAAAAGCCAAACGAACAAACGGGCGAGCTTGAATCCTTCATGGTAAACTCTGTCATTGCTCAAGTAGGAAACGGAACCAGCGACCCTGCTGAAGGTGCCATCATCGGCAACACCCCTCACAAAGCACGTATCGCTGTAAGTTTTGTGAAGTTTCAACAGAGAAAGGGCATTTCTACGACCACGGTATTAAATGCGATTCGTTCAGATTTGAAAGGTTATCCCGATGCGGATGTCGTCGTGACAAAAAATTCCGACGGTCCTCCACAAGCACCTCCAATTAATATAGAGTTGCGAGGAGAAGATTATGATCTGCTTCTTGAGACTGCGGAACGAATTCGTCATTACTTGAATACGCAAGACGTAGATGGTGTCGAAGACTTGAAAATTGACGTCAACAAGAGTAAACCTGAGATGGCAATTAACATCGACAGAGATAAGGCGCGTCGATATGGCATTTCAACACGAGATATAGGGTCCAACATGAGGGCTGCACTTTTCGGCAGAGAAATAGGAACGTTTAAAGACGGAGAGGATGATTACCCGATTAACCTTCGATTTGAGGAAAAATACCGAAACAACTCTTCTGCGCTGATGAATCAAAAAATCATCTTTCGCAGCCAAAGCGACGGTCAAATCAAGGAAGTACCCATAAGTGCTGTTGCGACCTCTGTTCGCACATCAACGTTCAGTGTAATGAAACGGAAAGATTTGGACAGGATTATTACTATAAACTCTAACACGTTAGAGGGGTACAATGCGAATGACATTGTTACAAAACTTGAGTCTAAATTGTCGGAGTTTACAATTCCCGCGGGCATTGAGCTGTCTTTTACAGGTCAACAGGAGGAACAAGCAAAAGAAATGGCGTTCCTCTCAAAAGCTTTATTGATCGCCTTGTTTTTAATATTTTTAATTATTGTATCACAATTTAACAGTGTCACAACACCTTTCATAATCGGTTTCAGCGTGTTCTTTTCACTTATAGGGGTTCTTCTTGGTCTTGTGATCTTCCAAATGGATTTCGTCATTATAATGACGATGATTGGCATCATTTCTCTAGCGGGTGTGGTGGTAAATAACGCAATCGTTCTTCTCGATTATATCAATATAGTTGTTGAGAGATACAAAGTCGAACATGATGTTTCCGAAGGTTCGAACCTTCCATTTAACCTTGTCGTAAAAGCCATCATACACGGAGGGAAAACACGGCTTCGTCCCGTTTTGCTCACTGCGATTACAACGGTTTTAGGGCTTCTTCCTCTCGCAATAGGAATAAACATTGACTTTGTGAGCCTTATCACCTCTTTTGATCCACATTTTTATATTGGCGGGGACAACAATGTGTTTTGGAAACCGATGAGTTGGGCAATTATCTACGGCTTAACCTTTGCGACATTCCTAACCCTTATTCTGGTTCCCGTCATGTACTGGTGGATGGTTAAGATGACCTACAGACTCCAAAGAATAGATTAATTCATCCGGCGGATTTTTTTTAATGCATGAAACAACCTTTTTCAACTTTAAAGCGTTTAGATAGTGATTAGAAAGTCAATGTCGCGTGATTTCGACATTAGCCCAGATGATTTCTCATAGAATACATCATGGGTATTGGTTAAGGCTGGAGCACTGTCCGAACGCGGAGAGTGCTCCTTGTCTTTAGAAGAATTTTTTATTGATGTTTGCCATCCCGAGCACCCATGATGTTCCTATTTTCTGACTACTCTCTGATGGATGTTTGAGATAATCTCATAAGCGATCGTGCCGGCTTTAGCAGCGACTTCGTTTAGGCTGATCTCGTCTCCAAATAACTCAACGGGGTCTCCAGCTTTTACAAGTCTGTTGGTCACATCTATCGCCGTAAGGTCCATACAAATCCGACCCACAACCTTGGCCATAAACTTCTCAGCCCCCTTCCCTACACACACCTTCCCTACTCCGTTGCTCAAGCTCCTTGGGTATCCATCCGCATAACCAACGGGTATCCACGCGATCGTTCTGTCCTCTGTTGACGCACCTGTAAATCCGTAACTCAACCCCTCGTTTTTAGGCAAATTGATGACCTGGGAAATAACGGTGTTAAAACTTACGGCTGGCTCGAGGCCCCAATCATTGTGTGAAAGTTCAGATCCCAAAAGTGCAATACCCACCCGAACAAAGTCGTATTTGTGATCTGGGAAACGGACGACTCCAGATGAATTTAATGCGTGCGTTTTAAAGGATTGTAACAAATGTAAACCCTTAAATCCTGCTCTTAGCCGAGAGCAAATAGTGTCGTAACGTTCAAATTGTTTTAAGGTTGAATGATCAAGTAAAGATGATTCAGCTCCAGCAAGGTGTGAGTACACAGTCCCAATTTCAATGTTTTCTGTAACGCGTAGGATCTCAACAACGTCATTTAACTCCTCATCCTTAAACCCCAGTCGGTGCATGCCTGAGTCAAAGTTTAAATGTATCCGCTGTGGCGTCTTTTCGGACAACGCTCTCCAGTTGATGTAGCTTCTAAGTTGTGTCAAAGAAACAATTGTGGGCTCGAGATGGTACTTCTTAAGCGCTTCAAATGTCATTGAATCGGGGTTCATCACAAGAATCGGCGCACTGACGCCGTCTTCTCTCAACCTCACGCCCTCTTCTACGTAGGCAACCGCCAAATAATCGACTCCTTCGCGCTCCAAGCGTTTTGACAAAGCGGGGGCATTCGTTCCATACCCGAAACCCTTGACGACAGCGATAACACCTTTAGACCCTACAGTCGTTCTGATGCGTTTCAAATTGTGCGCGACCTTTTTCAGGTCAAGCGTTAAAGATGTTACGTGACGGGCTTCATCGTTTTTAACCATCCGTCCCGGAATCGGTTGCCTTTTTTGGCGCTCTGAAAGCGACAAATGCATGTCTTGCCAAAGGAACATATCTGTCCTTTTCCCCAAGTTCGACAGTGTCAACCCCTCCTGCAATTCGGTGAGAAAAATGAGCGTCTCGGCCTGTTTCTACACACACAGAATGGAGCTTGGTCACTTCTTCAGCCAAAGCCAAAAGCGTAGGCATTGCGCCAAAGGGTTTCCCAGTGAAATCCAAATCCAAACCCGCAACAATAACTCTTAACCCTCTATTCGCTAACTCGTTACACACATCAGGAAGGTCGTCATCGAAAAACTGCGCCTCGTCAATCGCGATTACGAGTGCGCTCCGGCCACCAACATCCAGAGACTCAAGGATGTCCTTGCTCTTTGAAACCACCTTGGAAGGCATGGCATTTTTATCGTGAGAAACAATCTCATTAACTGCGTAACGGGTGTCGGTTGCTGGTTTAATAAGCAACGTGGGTTGGTGCGCAATTATAGCTCTTCGAACCCTTCGCAACAGTTCTTCCGTTTTTCCGGAAAACATCGGCCCACAAATCACCTCTAACCTTCCTTCGCCCAAATGAATGGTGTTCATATTGTGTATAGAATCTAAATTGTGCATTTTCGGTGACAAGGTACGATTTGCATGTAATTTGGCATTATGAAAAGCATCCAAATATTAACGACTTTCCTATTAGTTAGTACCCTTACTTTATTTTCATGTATTAGGACCCCCGGAGAAGGAGGCAGTGCGAGTATTACGGGTTCAGTTGAACTTATAAGAAGAGTACAACTAAACAACCCCTCATTCAATGACGACACGATTGCTGCTTCAAATGTAGAGGTGTTTATTATTTATGGGGATCGCCT
>CAJXHE010000102.1 GCA_913051865.1 uncultured Flavobacteriales bacterium | reverse complement strand
CGTTCTACTTTGTACTGTAAGCCAATGTTTGATGCGTACTCTCGATTCCCCTACAGATCTGTCTAAATCTTCTAGAGCACCTATGCTTGGCACCAAAACATTATCTATATTTTTCCCAAGTTGACGACTCTCCCCTAGCATCGTTCGGGTTCTTAAAAAGAGTACACTTACAGCCAAGGTAAACACCCCAAATCCAAGCGCCATCCTCCAGCCTATGGTGAATCTAAAACGGCTTCTATGTTCTGGTGTTGTGTTAATTCCCAAGCTATTTAATTGCCTCTTCTAAAAGGCTTTTATATTTCTCACTTTCCTCATTTTGACTCAAGGCACGATAAATCGTCATCAGGCCTTTTAAAGTCTCCATTCTATTTCTCTCCATATTGTGAGCGGCCAACATGGGATCGAGAGCTTCTTGAAACAGCAATACACAAATATCCTGTATCTCCATTAACTCAAACATTGACGTGGTATGGTCAATGGATTTAAGTTCTGAAACACCTCTGTTATAAAGGTTTATCGCCAAATTATATCGCGCTGTATAATCTCTCCCATCCAATTCTATTGCCCTCAAATAATGGCTTACTACTTTTTCAAACAACGCTTCTTGATTTTGCAAGCTTGTCGCGTTGTTCAAATCAATGCTTTCTAAAAGAATCCGATTCGCTTTGGCAAGGTTTTTCTCCAACTCCACTTCCTCTCTTACCCAATCGTCATCTGGGCTTATTACATTTTTTATCTTGACAAACGCCCTGAAGTACGTCATCACTTCTCCGTCCATGCCCATCTGAAAACCATGCACTCCTTTCACGGCATCATTCATATATGTCTTGGCAAGGTAGTCAAGTGCCTCCTCCACCATTTCTGAAATCCCGCCCGGAAAAGCACTGTTTTTATCAAGTTCATATGCTGTCATCAATTGAATGACAGCGATTGATCTTTCGGTATTGGCTTTTTTAGATGTTGACGCATTCAGAAAGGCACTGTCCTTATATCTCCCTTTGTGTGAATAGCCTGCAACATACCATGCTCTCGCGTCATGCTTTGCTTCGTTTTCAAGATGAGGCTCTATCATTGATAGCGCATTGTCATACGCGCCGTCTTCGGCAAAAGAAATGGCTTCGTCTATCAGGTTTGCGGTTGATCCCGGTTGTGCAATGGCAACCAATGAAATCAAGAGCGTCAATCCTAAAAATAACATCCCTCTATTTAGAATGTGGATATTCATCGTGTTACAGCCCATGACAAGATTCTATTACCGACAATTAATCCTCTTAAAACAGCATTATCCATATCTAACTCATATCTAATCTTACTCGATTGAATGAGGAAATTCATTACTGCTCCTTTTGGCATCTGTAACGCACCATTGACAGAAGTGACAACCATAACTGGCTGGTTTCCTGTAGATTTAATCAGATCTGCAAGATCATCACCTTCTGATTCCGTATACAATATATGCGTAAACTCCGTCATTTCTGCGTCCTCATACCACACCATTTCCAACATCTGACTCCCAATAGACTGACTAGAATATTTCTCAACTAAGAAATCAAAAAGGATTCTGTTGCCATGGATTCCAATCTTAAAATTCCCTTCTTTTGTTTCTTGAGGCCAGTCATTTGATCTCGCAAATTGAAATAAAAAACTCGCCTTCGTAATCGCGATTGTATCCGCCGAATCCAACTTAGGCCCTCCCTGATCACCTTGAATCCATGCCAACCCAAGCCCGGCAACAATGGCGATGCCCGCGAGAAAAACCCAAACAGAGTTATTTAGTGGCCGGTTTCCAATTTCAACTTTGTGCATCTTACGAAGATAACTTTTCAATACACTTCTATTCCCCTTGCATCATTGGGTTTCAAACGTCACAATGTGAGTGAATCACTGTTTCTTTATAAAGCGAGCGGGACATATATCTGCAGGCAGAGGGGTTTGGTCAAAGATGAAGTGTGCCAAATGAGACGCAGTAGTCGGACCAACGAAAACACCACGGGTGCCTAAACCATTTAAAATGTATGTGTTCTTTAAATTGTTTACTGGGCCGGCATAGGGTCGGCGGTCCGAAGACGCTGGACGAAGACCGGAAACATGATCCGTGATTTCAAAGTTGTTAAAAACGTTGGGCGCGATAATCGGTTGGAGAGCAAGAAGCAATTCGGAACATCCCGCCTCGGTGGGCTCACTTTTCGTGACGTTCCATTTGTAGGTGGCGCCGAGTTTAAATGTAGAATTCCCACGTGGGAGAAGCCACTTCACTCGGTTCACGCACATTCCATTTGTGTTTATCGGAGACTGTATTGTCAGAATTTCTCCATGATCGCTCGCAATTTTAAGGCCGAGGGACGCGAAATCTTGTGTTGCCCCTACACCTCGACAGTCAATGACATGAGAGAATTTGAGAGGCATCTGGGTTGAGAAATCCCAATGCTTCTCAAAGAATTTGCCTCTTAACTCGAGGTTTGACCGAAAGGACTTTATGAGCAGAGGCAAATTGACCCAACCCGCTTCGGGAACAACCCCAAAACCATGGGGTGCAATGACATCTTTGGGACACTCATCCGAAATCTCAGAAAGGAATCCGGCAACTGGATGTGAATCGTTCAGGCGCTTCAACCAAAGGTCTCGGTATTGTGAATTGGGGAAAACCCTCATGATAGGTGCAATGTGAAACAGTTCTCCTTGAAGATTTAAAAAATGCTCTAAGGATTGATAGGTTTCTCGCATCGCGTTCAAGTGCTCCTGGGCATTCCAAACTTCGACAAGTCTTTTAAATGAGACTGGGTTAAACATCCCCGCTGCGACCTTCGTTGCGCTGTTCGATTCAGGACCCGATTTGGCTCCAGAATTCCAAACCTCATAATCTACACCGCGTTTCTCTAACTCCCAGGCCATGAGAATCCCCGACAGACCTGAGCCTACAATAAGAAACGTATCGGTCGAAGAAGAGGGCATATTAATCGAACGTGTTAATCGATAACGCCTAGCTCGCGCGCCACCTTTTCAAATGCGGCCAGGGCGTGATCTAAATGCGCTCTTGTGTGCGCTGCAGATAGCTGAACTCTAATTCTCGCTGCTCCTTGAGGAACGACTGGATAAAAGAAACCGATGACGTAAACACCTTCTTCAAGGAGGCGGTTTGCCATCTGCTGTGAAAGTTTCGCATCGCCTAACATCACAGGAACAATTGCGGACTCGCCATCATTAAATGGAAGACCTGCAGCGCGAAGACCTGCTTTAAAATAGTTTGTGTTTTCCTCCAATCGGTCTCGAAGTTCAGTGCTCTCTTCAAGCATCTTGAACACCTCAATTGAGGCGCCTACAATATTTGGTGCAAGTGAATTTGAGAAAAGATAGGGGCGAGATCTTTGGCGAAGTAATTCTATAATTTCTTTGCGGCCCGTTGTAAATCCACCCATGGCACCCCCTAAAGCCTTTCCGAGCGTCCCTGTGATAATGTCAACCCTTCCCATTGCATCATGAAGCTCAATTGAACCTCTGCCCGTCTTTCCTATAAATCCAGTTGCATGGCACTCATCAACCATCACCAGAGCGTCGTATTTGTCTGCAAGATCACAGATTTTGGAGATCTCTGCCACATAACCATCCATAGAAAAAACACCATCTGTTACGATAATTTTAAACCGCGCTCCAGAGTCACTTGCCGCTTTGAGTTGTGTTTCAAGGTCAGCCATGTCATTGTTTGCATAACGGAACCGCTTCGCCTTGCAAAGTCTCACGCCATCTATGATTGAGGCGTGATTTAAAGAATCTGAAATGATCGCATCTTCCGCCGTGAGCAAAGGCTCAAAAACACCGCCGTTTGCATCAAATGCGGCAGCATATAGAATGGTATCCTCGGTTTCATGAAAATCCGCAATCGTCTTTTCTAATTCCTTGTGAATATCCTGAGTTCCACAAATAAACCTCACAGAACTCATCCCAAACCCATGCGAGTCCAAGGTCTTCTTCGCGGCCGCCACCACCCGACTGTTGCTGCTCAGTCCTAAGTAGTTGTTTGAGCAAAAGTTGAGGACCTCCTTGCCGTCAATAAGGAGGATTGATGCCTCCTGAGATGAGGCTATAATTCGTTCACTCTTAAACAGTCCCGCTTCTTCAATATTTGCGAGTTCACCTTGAAGGTGAGATTTCATTTTTCCATACATGATGCGAAGGTAAGGGGAATGGTATTCACCCGCTCACAATGTCTTCATCCACCCAAAACAAGTGGGTAATTTCTCTCTCCATGCCCCATGGGATTGTTGTATTTGACAGGATATCCTGACGGTACATGCGTAGAAATAATTTCTTTTATTGTTAGACCAAATGGATTGTCTACAGACTGGCCGTCTGCCATGGTATTGTCTCTTAAATCGTCAAACGTCCCGATTATCAGGCCATCGGCCTTTTCAAAAATCCCCGCCAGCTTTAAAGCGAGGAACATGCGGTCAATGTGATACAGATATTCATCCAAATCTTCAAGAAAGAGATAAGAACCTGAAACGTCCGGAAAATAAGGGGTGCCTAGCAAAGAAAATAAAACACTCAGGTTTCCTCCTGTAATCTTCACTTCTGGGCTGACACCAAAATCACCGCGAAGGGAAGACCACAACGCATCGACATCTGAACGTAAGGTCGATGGCAACGTTGATGCGACTGGGGCATGAAGAGAGGCGATTCCGAGGTTTGTAGACCAGGCATGAAGAGATGTGATGTCCGAAAACCCTATAATCCATGTTGGATCTGCGAGATAAGCCGTGGAATCAAGGAGTGGCAACAGCCTTCCTGATCCGTAGCCACCTCGGAGTGCAAAGACTGCCCGTATCGATGGGTCTCGGAATGCCGTGTTCAACAACGCAGCACGATGGGAGTCAGCCCCCCCAAATTGATGTTCACGTTTGTCTAGCCCGGCGGGGGTTACTGGCGTGAATCCCCCAGCAATAACTGCCGAAGCGGCTTCTTGGATGACATCCTTTGAGGCAAAGCGTGCTGGGGCAACAAGCATGATTTTATCGCCCGGCTGAAGGTATGTAGGTCTTGAAGTGTTCATTTTAATTGGGGTTAAGTTAATGAGTCTGGGAGTAGTGAGGTATTTTTGGGGCTCTGAGTTTTAAAAAGCACAAATGAATTCAATTCGCACACCGAAAAGACGGCTGATTA
>CAJXHE010000101.1 GCA_913051865.1 uncultured Flavobacteriales bacterium | reverse complement strand
GGTGCGTGTGCTTCAAGAGGTTGATGCCATTTTTATCAATTCACTCAAGGATGCTGGATTGTATGATGAGGTTTGGCAAGCAGGAGCGATGCTTCTTCCAGTCCAATCTGTAGGTGTAATGGGTGATGAGCGTACGTATGAGAATGCTGTCGCACTAAGAGCGGTCACGAGTACAGACGGAATGACGGCTGATTGGTCACATCTTCCTTATACCTTTTTGGCAAAAGTTTCTAATGATATCATCAACAAGGTGAGAGGAGTTAACCGTGTTGTGTACGATATTAGCTCAAAACCACCAGCAACCATAGAATGGGAGTAATACATCAACGCACATCGTTTGCTTTTTCTAAAAGTGTGTCAGCCATTGTCTTCATGGCGACCTTTCTGGGTGCATTTTCTCTTCAAGGTCAATCCGACTCTCTTCAGGTTCAAACAGATTTTTATGCGGTGACTATTCTCCCGTTTTTCATGGACTTGGTGGAGGATCAAGATGCCCCTCCTGCACGACGAGAGTTGAGAATGCGTGAAATTGCTCTAGAAAACATGCACGGAATTCAATGGGCCGCTGAGAGATTAAGCAATGCGGGGTATCACATTGAATTGGGTTTTTTCGATGAAGTAGCCGACTCTTTGGGGCATAATCACTGGGGTATTGAAGATATTTATGACGCGGATGTTGTCTTCGGACCTTTGCAACTCAGTCCGATTTCATTAAGTCGCAGAATCATAGAAAGAACAGGCGCTGAACACATTTTACTGACCCCTGTGCCTGAGGCGTTTCTAAGCGGATCTGACGCCATTCGTACAATAGCTCCTTCAAAGTTGCACTCAGTTGATTTAATGGCCCGAGATATCGCGGAAAAGCACAGTCAGGACAATGTCGTTTTCGTCATGACGGGTGGGAATGATGTGGCACTTGAGGAGAGATTTCTCGATGTGTTTAACAGGGAATTGCAAACGGACACAGTCTACGCAGACTCCCTTTTATTTGACACAGTGCAGGCTTCTCGCAATTCAATCGGGTCTCTGTCTGAAAAATTAGATTACTACAGTCGCAATGTGATTGTTTCCTTAGCTGGAAGGTCTTCGCGTTCCATGCATTCGAACCTCCAGATGGCAGTCCAAATAAATGACTCCACCGATATATTTGTTTACAGTCACCCAGAATTAAAGGATTTGGGATTTATTGATGTCACGTTTCTTGAGAGAACCCGAATGACAATGCCAGTGAGTGAGGAGGTGAATTGGTCAGACAGCGCCACCATAGCTGCCGTCAAAGTATTTCAAGGTCAGTTTGATACACATCCGTCCAAGTATTCACTTCGTGCGCACGATGCTTTCTTAGACGCTTTCAAGAGGAAGCTCGAGAGAGACATGGGCCCGATGGACTTTTCAGTGTTACCAGCACCCATTGCGACAACGTTTGATTGGGTCGCTGTAGATCAATTTTCAGGTTACGTAAACAAACATTGGGAATTGAAAACCTTCTACAATCGTCAATGGTGTGCTTCAGACTCTGTCCCCACACTTCTCGACTTTATTAAGCCTGAACTCGACTGAGAATCGATTCTAGATTCTATTGTCAATGATTGACGCCCCAGGATAATCATTTGTATCAAATGAAAAGTTAGATGAAGGGATGTCGCCCCCAACATTAAAACGCTCGATGAGATATTCGGTGTCCATTCCTTCTCTTCCCTTGACGACGATCTTTACAACTTCTAATCCTGCTTCATCAACAAAAAGTTGCATCGTGTGATACGGTTTGTCATCAGCCGCATGGGGGTATAAATTTATGTGGACACAATCCTTTCCGGACACGCTCTCTTGGCCCATCCATTCCGATTTGAAATCATCTTCCCAAATCGTGAATATTTTTGAGGGATCCATTCCTTCATCGATGAGCACATCGGCATCGTCTAGATAGCAGTCGTTCGTTTCCTTTTCATAGGTCCAAACCGACACCCCATTTGAAATAATCAAAAAATCGCCCAAGTCGAGTTTGAATTTGCTGTCTTCAATAAGAATATGTCCTTTCATCTCTTCCTCGAAATCGTTTTTCAAGTCCACCATCTTAGATAAGTAGGTCGCATCTATGGTTTTGTAGGTTTTTGCCTTTTCGCTTAATCGTAACAGCAGGCCTTCAGCGTCTTGGGAAACCCCATTTAATACGAATCCCAGTGTCAAAATTGTCGTTGTAAATAATCGAATCATTGTCTTTTTATTCTTCTCCTTCAAAAGGTTTACGCAAAAGTTGTTCCAAACTCACTTCGTCAGGAATTAAAACCTTCCTGGCCTTGGATCCTTCAAAAGGTCCTATGATTCTTGCATCTTCGAGTTGGTCGACAATACGTCCAGCTCGATTGTACCCAAGTTTCAGCTTTCTTTGTAAAAGAGAGGTTGAACCTTGTTGATGCATGACGATAATCGATGCTGCTTCTTCAAACAGTTCATCTCTTTCTTCTACAGTTGATGCACCTCGGTCTGCTTTTTGATCTACAGAAAATTCAGGCAATTCAAAGATTTCAGGATAACCTCTTTGGCCTGCTATGTAGTTGCTTATTGATTCAACCTCTGGTGTGTCAACAAAACCACACTGTAGACGGATAAGGTCATTTCCTGTGCTCATGAGCATGTCTCCACGGCCTATGAGCTGGTCAGCTCCCCCTGCATCAAGTATCGTCCGAGAGTCAATTTTCGAGGTGACACGGAATGCCACACGTGCAGGGAAATTCGCTTTGATGGTTCCTGTAATAATGTTTACAGAAGGTCTTTGCGTTGCAATGATGAGATGAATTCCGATCGCTCTAGCAAGTTGTGCAAGTCGTGCGATAGGTGTTTCAATCTCTTTTCCAGCAGTCATAATAAGGTCGGCAAACTCATCAACAACTAAGACGATGTAAGGAAGGAAGTGATGACCGCGTTCAGGGTGCAGGTCCTTGCCTGTTTCAGGGACAATCTTTCTGTTGATGAATTTCTGATTGTATTCTTTCAGGTTACGACATTGCGCATCTTTTAGAAGATCGTAACGTTGATCCATCTCTTTACAGAGCGAATTTAATGTCGCAACGACTTTGTCAGTATCTGTAATAATCGCTTCCTCTGCGCCTGGGAGTTGTGCGAGGTAATGACGAGAAATCTTATCGTATACAGAAAGCTCTACTTTTTTCGGGTCCACAAGGACAAATTTGAGGGCGCTTGGATGTTTTCTGTAAAGTAAACTTACGAGCATTGCGTTAAGCCCTACTGATTTTCCTTGACCTGTCGCACCCGCCATTAAGAGGTGAGGCATCTTTGCGAGATCAAAGATGTGTGTTTCGTTGGAAATTGTTTTCCCAAGTGCGATAGGGAGATCGTAATCTGAGTTTTGGAATTTTTCAGAACGAATCAATGTCAACATGCTCACAACGTCTGGCTTCGAATTTGGCACTTCAATGCCTATTGTACCACGTCCTGGTATCGGCGCGATAATTCTAATCCCAAGCGCAGAAAGGCTTAACGCGATGTCGTCTTCCAGGTTCTTGATCTTCGAGATACGTATACCAGGTGCGGGAACTATTTCATAAAGCGTGACAGTGGGGCCTACTTCTGCTGATATTTCAGCGACCTCAATTTTGAAATTCAACAAGGTTTCAATGATTTTATCCTTGTTGATGGAGAGTTCATCATCAGTCACTTTGTTTTTCCCATCACCGTGATTTTCCAGATGCTCCAGTCCGGGCATCTTAAAGGAAGCGAGCTCTAATGTGGGGTCATACTCGCCGAATTCTTGAACCATCTTATTGACTTCTTTTTGGCTGAGCTGTTCTTCGTCTTCTTTCACCTTAATCTCGAGTTCTATTCCCGCTTCTTGAGGATTTTTTTTGATCTTGAAATTTGAATCCTTGTTTGGGGTTCCCTTGTCTTCTTCATCCGTGTCGCTGACGATTGTGTCTACAATGTCGTCAAGTTCTGTTTTTTCCTTGAGCACATTAGTAGATGTCGTTTTTTCAACCGGCGATTCGATGGGGTCAGCATGGGTGGGGGCTAGAGACTGATCTTCGTCCAGGACAGATTCGCTATTTTTCTTTTTGATCCAATGAGTCATTCGCCCAAAAACAGGCTTCATGTTGTCGAAACTAATTTTATCAGTCCATCTCGGCGCAAATTGATAAAGGGTGAATAAAATCAAGCCAACCAATAAAATCGCACTTCCTGAAGTACTGAGGTAGATGAGGGTGAATTTCAACAGGAAAACAGACCCTTGTCCTATCAGGTGGTCTGAGACATTCAATGTGATGTCATGCGATTGTGCGACCTTGTTATGACAGAAAAAGGTCACAGCCCAAGGGAGAACTACCATAGCGGCAAGTGCCCATCGGGTAAACTTGGCAATGGGTAAAAGCGCTTTTCCAGTAAGAGCTTTGAATCCGAGCAGAAAGAGTATGGCTGGCACAGCAAGAAATCCAAATCCAAATGTTCCTCTCACCAAATAATGCCCGACCAAGGCTCCCAATTTTCCGCAGAGATTTGTTGCAGGGATTTTGTATGTATCGCTCGTGACTAAAAGGGTGTCATAACTTCCGGAAAATATGGCTGAAAGTGCGCTTAAAATTAAAAAAGCAGAAATCACCAGCCCGATGAGGCCCACTGTTGATCTGACGCGCTCATCTTCCCAACGTTCTTTAAAATTCATTTTTTTGCTCACCAAATCAAGGTCGTCTGGCTTTTTAGAACGCTTAGAGGATTGATTTGATTGGCCTACAGGCTTATCGCCTTTTCGGACGTTTCGCGCAGTCCTATTTGCAGTACCGGCGGCGGAGGAGAAAATTTTACGCATCATGCTTATTCGTAAAACTAAACGTTAAGCGTAGCATTTATAGTACATTGCAATCTCCTTGTCCACGTTTAAGTGTTCAAATCAACTGGATGAGAAAACGTTGGTAATTCAGAGAAAGTTTGACTATCTTTGCCCTCCAATTCTCGAAGCTATGGCCAAGAAAGGCAACCGTGTACAAGTAATACTTGAGTGTACTGAGCATAAAGACTCAGGCCGCCCAGGAACGTCACGTTACGTGACTACAAAGAACAGGAAGAACACGCCTGATCGAATGGAACTCAAGAAGTTTAACCCTGTGTTACGCAAGTACACAGTTCACAAAGAGATTAAGTAACCCTGAAACTGTAATACTATGGCTAAGAAAGTAGTAGCGTCGCTCCAGACTGGTGGAGGAAAGCAACACA
>CAJXHE010000100.1 GCA_913051865.1 uncultured Flavobacteriales bacterium | reverse complement strand
GATACAGTTCCTTCGGATTTTTCGTTTTCACCAACAATGAGCATGTAGGGAATTTTTTCTAATTCGGCGTCGCGAATCTTTTTCCCCACCTTTTCTGAGCGGTTATCTACGAGTGCGCGAATATCGGCATTTTCTAGCACTTTTGAAACTTCTTCTGCATACTCATTGTATTTTTCCGACAAAGCGAGTATTCGCGCCTGTTCCGGAGTCAACCAAAGTGGGAATTTACCCGCACAATGCTCAATAAGTATCGCAATGAACCGCTCCATAGAGCCGAAAGGAGCGCGATGAATCATTACTGGACGATGTTTTGCGTTGTCTGCACCAACATATTCCAATTCGAATCTTTCTGGCAAATTGTAATCTATCTGAACAGTTCCCAATTGCCATGTTCTGCCAATCGCATCACGTACCATGAAATCCAATTTAGGGCCATAGAAAGCTGCTTCTCCGAATTCTACAACAGTTTCTAAGCCCTTACTTTCAGCCACTTCTCGTATCGCTGTCTCAGCTTTCTCCCAATTCTCATCAGATCCGATGTACTTCTCTGGCTTCTCTGGGTCACGTAGACTTATTTGAATGATGAAATCTTCAAAATCTAACGTTTTAAAAATATATAATACAAGGTCAATCACATCGCTCACCTCCTCTTTCACTTGATCGTTTGTGCAGAAAATATGTGCGTCGTCTTGAGTGAATCCGCGCACACGCGTTAATCCGTGAAGCTCTCCACTTTGTTCATAACGGTACACTGTACCAAATTCTGCAAAGCGTACAGGCAAATCCTTGTACGTCTTTGGACGCGCCTTAAATATCTCACAGTGATGCGGACAGTTCATAGGCTTCAATAAGAACTCTTCGCCTTCAGAAGGCGTTTGAATTGGTTGGAAGCTGTCTTCACCATATTTCGCATAGTGTCCAGAAGTAACGTATAGCTCCTTCGACCCGATATGAGGTGTAACCACGGGTTGATATCCTGACTTACGTTGCGCTTCTTTTAAAAAGTTCTCTAATCTGTTTCTAAGATCCGCCCCCTTTGGCAGCCAAAGTGGCAAGCCCTGCCCTACTCTTTCGCTAAAGTGAAATAAGTCTAGTTCTTTCCCCAGCTTTCTGTGATCTCTCGCTTTTGCTTGCTCCACCATTTCGAGATAAGCCTTGAGATCCTTGTTTTTTGGGAATGTAATGCCATACACCCTGGTCAGCTGTTTGTTGTTTTCATCACCTTTCCAATATGCGCCGGCAATCGCCGTCACTTTTACTGCTTTCACAAATCCGGTATGCGGAATATGTGGACCACGACACAGGTCTGTGAAATTACCTTGGGTATAGGTGGTTATATCACCATCCTCAAGACGTTCTAACAAATCAAGCTTGTACTCGTCTCCTTTTTCCGTGAAATGAGATATGGCATCAGCCTTACTGATCTCTTGACGGATGAACGGGTTTTTCTGTCTTGCGAGTTCTAGCATCTTCTGCTCAACTTCTGGAATATGGGCGTCGGTAAAGGTGTGCTCACCGAAATCGACATCGTAGTAAAAGCCAAACTCGACAGGAGGACCTACCCAAAACTTAATACCATCAAACATGAGCTCTAACGCCTCCGCCAAGAGGTGAGCAGAACTGTGCCACATTGTATTTTTACCTTCCTCATCATTCCAAGTCAGGAGTTTCAAGGACGAAGATTCCACAATAGGTCTTTGAGGATCCACTGTTTCACCGTCCACTATAGCTGCAAGAACATTTCTAGCCAATCCTTCGCTAATACTTGTTGCAACATCCAATGCTGTTGAACCTGCTTCAACATTTTTTACAGATCCGTCTGGTAGAGTGATTTCAATCATGACACGCAAAGATAAACCACGACATACTTACCTAGTAACGTAACCACAACTACTTTGATTTGATTTTTTTCCAAGACTTCACCTGCCACTTTGTGGTGGTGGTTGCAACATGCGCATTTACAGAATCTGTAAGTTTTGACGTTAATGAAAAGGCAACGACACCTTCCTTGTTGAGTTCCGTTTTAAGCGACTCTAATACGCCTTCAGACCAAGAACTTTCTGCGATACAACCTCCCTCAGGCCTGCGGTGATATTCAACTTCAAGGTGACTCATAATCAAACGGTATTCGCTCAGTTCAAATGCTTCTATCACATTAAGGCCAGAAACAAACTCTCCCGCGGTTGCCAAGGCACACGCATGCATCGTCCCCAAGTGGTTGAGATTTCGTCGTCTGTGTGGCAAGTCAACGGTGCATCCAGAAGGTGATATCTCCAACACAGAAATCCGATGGGGCCTGTTAAAGGGTATCAATTCCTGCATAATGCGACTAAATCTCCAAGGTTTACCTGCTTTCGCGCGATGGAGTGCATTTGTCATTATTCTGGCAACAGATGTTTTCATTCAAGTTATGAATCTAATTGTTAAGGCGCTTGACGTGAAACATCTTCAAATTCCGCAAGGATGCGAGAAATGTCTGGCCTGAAGTATTGAGGACCTTTCATCACTTTTCCATCTTCACGAAGAATAGGCAAACCGTTTTCACCAAGTTTAGACATGTTACTGGCCTGGATTTCAAGAAAGACATCTTCAATGACATCCTGCATCCCATGGCTTAAAATAGTGCCACACAAAATGTATAGCTGATCGCCCAATGCATCAGCAATTTCAACCAAATCTCCTGCCTCAGCAGCTTCCAGATACTCATTGTTTTCCTCCTCCATCAGACGATGGCGCAACGCCACTTCTCCCGAAGAAAGGGCTTTAGTTGGAGACGTTGAAAAAGGTATTTTAAAAGCCTCGCTAAATGCTCGAACAGAGGCAATAACAGATTGAAAGGTCATGGAATTTTGCATGGCAACGAATTTGAATGTAATTCGATATTTGACCAAATTTCACACGCAATTGTTACCCACTTTTATTCAACAATAGACCCGTATTAACAAGTTTTTAAAATTAAAAGCGAAGAATTATAAACTCTAATCCATAGTTTAGCATTCCTTATTACCACCTACAAATTACAAGATGACAGAAGAGACGAATGACAGGGTCGAAATCTTAGATTTAGCTCCTGAAAATAATACACAGGCTACCGACATTCAGAAGCTCAATGAGGAAGTTGCGAAAGCGAGTCAGGTCACTGACATGATCCGTCTCGAGATGAGTCAAACCATCATCGGTCAAACCCAAATGGTGGACAAGCTTCTCATAGGTCTTCTTGCAAATGGGCACGTCCTTCTAGAAGGTGTACCCGGACTTGCAAAAACACTCGCTATAAATAGCCTGAGCAAAACAATAGATGCACAATTTTCAAGAATTCAATTTACACCAGATTTACTTCCTGCGGACGTAGTGGGAACGATGATTTACAACCCAAGAGAGGAAAGCTTTAAAGTAAAAAAGGGTCCCGTTTTTGCGAATTTTGTTTTGGCAGATGAAATCAATCGTGCCCCCGCAAAAGTTCAAAGTGCACTGCTAGAAGCAATGCAAGAAAGACAGGTAACGATAGGCAACGAAACCTTTGATGTACCGAACCCATTTTTGGTTCTCGCAACGCAAAACCCAATTGACCAAGAAGGGACGTACCCATTGCCAGAAGCACAAATTGATAGATTCCTTCTTAAAGTCGTCATCGGATATCCAAATAAGGAAGAAGAACAACACATACTCAGAGCGAACTTATCTGTCGATGGCTTGCCGACACCCAAGTCATTGGTGACAACGAAACAAATCATCGACGCACGCAGGCTTGTAAGAAGCATTTACTTGGACGAAAAAGTCGAGAAGTACATCA
Organism: uncultured Flavobacteriales bacterium; assembly: GCA_913051865.1. Classification (GTDB taxonomy): domain Bacteria; phylum Bacteroidota; class Bacteroidia; order Flavobacteriales_D; family Sanyastnellaceae; genus UBA974. The sequence goes on along the minus strand of CAJXHE010000100.1, from coordinate 1,904 downwards.
TCGACCTCGTCTTTGCAACACGTTCTCCCGAAAACGTAGGGTTGGGCCATCTCACAGAACTTATCTCTTTTGGTGCTTCTCCCCGTGCAAGCATCGGTCTAGGTATCGCATCAAAAGCACATGCATTTATGGATCACCGTGGATATGTCACACCTGAAGATGTCAGAGCTGTTGCGATGGATGTCCTGAGACACAGAGTAGGCCTCACATTTGAAGCCGAAGCGGAAAATATTACTCAGGAACACATTGTGACTGAGATCATGGATAGCGTCATTGTACCCTAGGTAGAAGTCCTGACAAGGAATTGAGGAAATGGATACTGTAGAACTACTTAAACGCGTGAGACGTGTAGAGATTAAATCTCGTGGCTTGAGCGACAAGATTTTCTCTGGCGAGTATGCAAGTGCATTTAAGGGACGCGGTATGGCATTTAGTGAGAATAGAGAATACCAGCACGGAGATGAAGTTCGTTCGATTGATTGGAATGTCACAGCGAGAATGGGCGCGCCATACGTGAAGGTTTTCGAAGAAGAAAGGGAGTTAACGGTATTCATACTCGCTGACATAAGTGGCTCATCAGAGCTAGGCACACAAGGCGTAAGTAAAAGAGATCGTATTACAGAGTTGGCAGCAGTTCTCGCATTCAGCGCCATGGGAAACAACGACAAAGTTGGCGCGATACTCTTCTCTGACAGAATTGAAAGATTCATTCCACCCAAAAAAGGGCGATCGCACGTATTGAGAATTATTCGCGAAATTTTAGAAATTAAACCTGAAGGCAAAGGCACAAATTTATCAGAAGCACTTGACCATTTCTTATCTGCAATGAAAAAGCGAACGGTTTCTTTTCTACTCAGTGATTTTCGAGATGAGGGCTACGATGATTTATTGAGACAAGCTGGTAAAAAACATGACTTAGTCGCGCTCAAAATTGAAGACCCCATAGATCTTGAAGTCCCATCTGTAGGTTGGCTGCCTATGAAAGACCCCGAAACTGGTGAGTTAAAATGGATGATGACTGGATCAAAAAAACAACGCAACAGGTTTAAAGCTTTGGAGCTGGAACGTTCAGAAAAACTCAACAAACTGTTTGCAAGAGCAGGCGTTGATGCTGCGACAATTCGCACTGACATGCCTTACGTTAAGCCTTTAATGCAATTATTTGACCGACGTGGGTAAGTCTCATCTACATATATCTGCGCTGGCCATCGCACTCGTAAGCATTCTTAACCTGAGTGAGCTTAGAAGCCAAGGAATTCTCCAATCGATTCCCAACAACCTCTCACTGACATCGGACACCGGAAGAATAGCCTGGGGTGAAAGAGCCGAGATTACATTGAGGTTGGGCAAAGGAATCAATGAGACGGTTGATGAGTGGCCACAATGGCAAGACACAATTCCAGGTGGACTAGAAATACTTAACACAAGCTTGCGCGACACTTTGGCTCCGCAAAATTCTGATCCTGATGAGTGGGACATGATCATGACGCAATCATGGGTGGTCACAGGATGGGATTCTGGATATGTCCTGATTCCGAGCATCAAATTAGGTGGGGATTCCACTTCCCCTCTTTTATTGCAAATCGTGCCCTCAAGGACCGAAGGAGAAGTTCAAATCATGCCCGCAGCAGACATCGTTCACATTGAATGGAGCATCTATGAACGATTTATAAAAGCAGCACCCTGGATCGGTGTTTTAATAGGGCTTATCATCCTGTTTTTCATCGTCAAATATGGGTATCTCTGGTGGAGAAACAGAACCTCGGGAGGAAATCCCATCGAGGAAATCAAGCCCTATATACCGCCACATATTACGGCTTTAAAAGAATTGAAAACGCTAGAAGAAAGACAATCCTGGAACAAAGGGGAAGCAAAGACTTTTCATGTGCAGTTGAGTCAGATTA
>CAJXHE010000099.1 GCA_913051865.1 uncultured Flavobacteriales bacterium | reverse complement strand
ATATAAGGGATATGTTTTTGACGCATCGAAGTTTGGAGGGAGAATTTTCCAGCAATTGAGTGAGACATCTGAATCATTTGTGAACGTGAAGAATGTCTTTTCAGAATAATCATATTCAGAGAGGGTCTCGCGAAGAGAGCTGTTGTCCTTTAAGGTACGGACCGTTTTGCCTTTTCTATTGCGAAGCGTATAAACGGGCGGTGTGTTTGCATTGCTGTAGTTGTGGATTCTGTAGGCAAAATTTGCAGAAAAATCTGCGCTGTGATGTCCAGGTGCGTTGTCTAATGTGGTCACGATGCCCTTTCCATTTACAGCGTGTAGATGTTGTTGCGTGGGGCCATTCATCGATGAGCTGAAGTAAATCATATCTCGTGCTTCATCGTAGCCGAAAAAATCAACAACATCCCACTCACCTTCAGTAAGCTGAGTGTGGGTGCCATCATAATCGAACTTGTAGATGTGATTGAAGCCATCTCGTTCACTCGTCCAAAGGAAGCTGTGTCCATCATTTAAGAAAATGAGATTGTCGTGGATGTCGATGTAGGTGTAGGCTGTTTCTTTGAAAATCTCTTTTGTGCCTATTCTGTTATTTGGGAAATCACCTTCTGTGAGTAAGAATCGCAAATCGTTTTGGTGCCTGTTCATCGTAAGTATACACAGTGTTTCCGCATCATTTGTCCAAAAGAATCTCGGGATGTAATGCGCGCTTTTCGGAACAGCCACGCCATGGTTGATTCCAGTTTGAACATCGTGGATGTATACTTGAACCTCGCTGTTTTCTTCGCCGGCTTTTGGATATTTAAAGATGTATGGTTCTGGGTATAACCCTCCATATACAGGCATATGCATTTGGCGAACGGCTGTTTCGTCAAATCTATAGTACGCCAATTTCGTGCCATCGAGTGACCATTTCATGCCATTGTCATCTCCGAATTCTTCTTCGTAAACCCAATCTGTGGCGCCGTTAATAATGCTGTTCGCAAGACCATCGTCGGTGACTTGTACTTCTGTCCCATCCTTGAGGTTTGCAATAAATACATTGTTGTTTCTGACAAAGGCGACTTTGTCAGCAGCGGGAGAGAAGGTTGCAAGTCTTTGTTTGCCCTTGGAAAAGTCAGTAAGTGGCGTTGCAAGTTCTTTTGTTTCGGTGTCGTAAATGTAGAAGTCGGCATAGTAAGAATGACGGTAGAGCGATTCCGTATTCGTCGTCATCAGAATGTATCTCTCGTCCGCACTGAACGTATAGTTGCTGAAGGATTCACGTGGGTCTTCAAAGGCATCGAGTGCTGTTACAATCGTCGCTACTTTTTTTCCAGACTTGTATGAATACTTTTCAATGGTTGACCCTTTTTCTTGATCATAGTCACTCACAGTGTAGTGAGATCCATTTGCCATAGATCGAATTCCCCAAACGCCTTCAGAGCGGAATTCTCCGCCCCAAATTTTTTCGTTTGAGAATGTTTGTGCTGAAATGCTAGATAAAGCAGAGGCGAATATGAGCCCAAACAATACGTAGTTTGTTATTAATTTAGAAATGTTACGACTCATCTTGTATACGGGTTATTTTTGACAACGTCCAAGATAGTAAATAGAGAATGATTGATGACAATGACAGAGAACTATACTGAAAATTGCAGAAATATTTTTGAGAAATTATTGCCTGCTGAGCGGATTCATTTTGAAGGAGATGTCATGGTTTTTTTTTCAAGAGATGAAACAGAGGATTTGTGCTTCAGGCCCTGGGTTGTGGCTGAGCCAGAGTCCGTGGAAGAGGTTTCTTCGCTCCTAAGGGCTGCATTCGAGAATGATATCCCTGTCACTCCAGGAGGCGCAAGGACAGGGTTGAGCGGTGGCGCACTTGCTGTCCATGGTGGGCTAGTTTTGTCTCTAAGGCGGATGAATAGAATCTTAGACATTGATTTAAAGAACAATCAAGTTGTCGTTGAGCCAGGCGTGATTACCGAAGTGCTTCAAAATGCAGTTGAGGAGAAGGGGCTCTTCTATGCTGTGGATCCAGCCTCGAGAGGGACGTGCACCATCGGTGGTAATTTGGCAGAGAACAGTGGGGGGCCAAGGGCTGTTAAATATGGTGTTACAAAAGATTGGGTACTGAATCTGCAGGTTGTATTGTCGGATGGTCAGGTGATTGAAACGGGTGCAAATACATTAAAGAACAGCACGGGATATAATTTAACGGCGCTTATGGTTGGGAGTGAAGGGACGCTTGGTGTGATTACGCGCGCGACACTTAAGTTGTTGCCCTTGCCGAAGTTTTCTGCACTGATGTTCGTGCCTTTTAAAAACGTCTCGGATGCATGTCGTACAATCTCTGAGATATTTCTTTCAGGAGCAACACCTAGTGCTCTTGAGTTTATGGAAAGAGATGCCATGGTTCTCGCACAAGAATTTACAGGAAATAAAGAACTCCATCTTGATCCAACAGATGAGGCATATCTTTTAATTGAGGTTGATGGTGCAAACGAAGCGGAAATCATGCCTCAGTGTGAAAGCATCCTTTCTGTGCTGGAACTGCAAAGCGCAGGAGACATCCTCTTTGCACAGTCATCCGATGAGAAGGAGAAGCTTTGGTATTTAAGACGTCGGGTAGGGGAAGCCGTCAAGGCGTCGAGTATTTATAAAGAAGAAGACACAGTGGTTCCGCGTGCGAGGCTTCCTCAATTGATGGATGCCGTAAAAAGGTTGGGGGATGAATATGGATTTCGCTCCATTTGTTATGGTCATGCTGGAGATGGGAATCTTCACATCAACATCTTAAAGGATGATTTGAGTGAAGAGATGTGGTCTGACGTTTTGCCAGTTGCCATCCGGAAACTATTTACTGAAGTTGTTGCTTTGGGAGGGACTTTGAGCGGAGAACATGGGATCGGTTTGGTCCAGAAAGAGTATATGGACATTGCGCTATCTCCACCTAACTTACTTATACAGAGAGGTATAAAGGATGTGTTTGATCCAAAAGGCATTTTGAATCCAGGTAAAATATTTCCGAATGAATCACACGAAAGAGTGTGAATAGATAGGAGAAACTAAATGTGGTTGTCTTTCATGAAGTGCTAACTTTCGTTGTTGTAAATAAAGAAACAATCATATGGCACAAGACTTATTAAAGGGAAAAAAGGGCATCATATTCGGTGCGTTAAATGACATGTCTATTGCATGGAAAGTCGCGGAACAAGCCGTCGCGCAAGGCGCAGAAATCGTATTGACAAATGCACCGATTGCGATGCGAATGGGCACGATAAATGAGCTTGCAGCAAAATGTAACAACTGCCCCGTAATTCCAGCTGATGCAACGAGCGAGGAAGATCTTCAGAAATTATTCGAGGGGGCTATGGCGCACTTTGGTGGTAAAATAGATTTCGTTTTACACAGCATAGGTATGAGTCCAAATGTTAGAAAGGGGCGTCATTATACCGATATAAATTACAAATTTCTACAGACGACACTTGATGTCAGCGCAATTTCATTGCATAAGACGCTTGCGACTGCAAAGAAGCTCGATGCCCTGAATGAGTGGGGGTCTGTTGTGGCGCTAACTTATATAGCAGCACAAAGAATCTTCCCTGATTACGGTGACATGGCTGATGCCAAATCGTTGCTAGAAAGTATCACAAGGAGCTTTGGCTATCATTATGGTGTTGACAAGAAAGTGAGAATCAACACAATCTCTCAATCTCCCACGATTACTACAGCGGGTTCTGGCGTGAAAGGGTTTGATGAATTTATCGCTTATTCCGAATCGATGTCACCTCTCGGCAATGCAGATGCTTTGTCTTGCGCTGATTACTGTATCTCGATGTTCAGTGATTTAACCCGTTTTGTCACCATGCAGAATCTATTTCATGATGGCGGTTTCTCCAACACAGGCGTAAGCATGGAGGTGATTTCGAAATTTGAAACTGACGATTAATTCATACACGCACTTTCATGGAAGTAATCAAATTCGGAGGCAGTTCATTGTTGAATGCATCAACGATCAATAGAGTAGGCGAAATACTTCTCACTCGCCGCGAAAACAAAAAAATTCTCGTGCTCTCCGCAATGGGTGGGATGACGAATAAATTGATTTTGCTAGGCAAGTTAGCTTGTGACGGTGATACTGAGTACAAGTCTGTTTATCAGTCAATAAGAGACCACCACTTAAAGACTTTGATTGAGTTGACTTCCGCCGAAGATGTCTCTGAAGTAGAGGGTGAAATGAAGGGGTTGTTGGATGAGCTTGAGGAATTGTGTTATGGTATTTATTTGTTGCGTGAATTAAGTGACAGGTCACGAGATGAGCTCATTGCTTTCGGAGAACGGCTTTCGATACCACTTATCGTGTCACATCTTCAAAGGCTTGGGTTGTCTGTACGAAGAGTTGATGCAAGGTCCTGGATTAAAACAGATGCGAATCATGGCGCTGCCCATGTATTGCCTGAAACGACAAAGAAGGCGATTGTCGCTGGTCTTGCAGATGAATCGGAGTCCGGTTGGGAAATTCTTGCGATGGAAGGATTTATCGGCATGGCCCCTGATGGCACGACCACAACACTTGGACGAGGAGGTTCTGACTACACAGCTGCGCTTATGGCGATTGCTATCGATGCGGATCATCTTGAAAAGTCTACGGATGTAATCGGCATGTTGACCGCCGATCCAAGACAGGTGCCTACTGCCCGAATTATCGACGAGATGAGCTATGCGGAGGCGATGGAGCTCTGTCACTTCGGCGCGAAGATCATCTATCCTCCTACAATTGCACCGCTTATGGCGGCTGGAATACCTCTTATTGTACGCAGTACATTTGACGAGGACGGGAATGGCACTAGAATTTGTGCGAGTCCTAGCTTGTCCGGCCCTGTAAGAGGGATATCTTCAATAGGAGGGATGTCTTTGGTCACTTTAGCAGGAGGAGGCATGGTGGGTGTCCCTGGTTTTTCCCGCAGATTATTTATAGCGCTTTCGTTCTCGGGTGTCAATGTGGTCTTAATTACTCAGGGCTCATCAGAGCATAGTATTACGGTTGCAATTCAGGAGAATGAATTAGATGTCGCTCTCAGAGCCTTAAATGAGGAATTCGGATCCGATTTAGAATTGGGAAGAATTGAGCCCTTCCGTACAGAAGAAGGATTGAGCATTTTGGCATTGGTCGGAGATGGAATGGACGGTTATACAGGGATTTGTGGAAAAGCATTTCATTCTCTAGGCCGCAATGGTATTAACATTAAGGCAATTGCGCAAGGGTCTACTGAAAGGAATATTTCTGTTGTTGTGTCGGATTCAGATGTGCCCAAAGCGTTAAGAGCATTACATGGAACTTTCTTCGAGTCAGATGTACGAAGGATTCATCTCTATTGCATGGGGGTTGGAAACGTAGGGGGAACCCTTGTCGATTTTGTGAGGGATCAACATGATCAACTGCTAGAAGAGCGTAACATTGACCTGCAAATATCTGGCCTTGCGAATTCTAAGAAGATGATTTTCGATACGAAGGGCATTGATTTGAGCGATTGGAGGGGGGCTATAGCGAATGCTGATACAGAGAGTAAGCTAGAGGGGTTTGTTGAGCGTATAAAAGACATGAATCTCGAAAACTCAGCCTTTATAGACAATACAGCATCTGCAGAAGTGGCCGCGCTTTACGAATCTGTTCTCAAAAACAGTGTGGGTGTCATTGCGAGCAATAAAATTGCCGCTGCTGACAG
>CAJXHE010000098.1 GCA_913051865.1 uncultured Flavobacteriales bacterium | reverse complement strand
TCGATGAATTAAAGGGAGCGGGTGGAACAGTATTTCACGCCACCAATTTCAGTATTGGTGTGCACCTTTTAAACGAAATGTCGGCATACATGACTCGGACAATGAAAAAGTTTCCCGAATATTCTGCCCATATCAAAGATGTCCATCACATTCATAAGCTTGATTCTCCGAGCGGCACAGCATTGACACTTCGGGATGTCGTTCGCGCAAATGGTGGAGATGCAACCATTGATTCTGTGCGTGAAGGAGAAATCATAGGTATTCACGAATTGTCATGGAATTCGGAGGTAGATGTATTTGCTTTGCGTCACGAAGCAACATCAAGACAAGGATTTGCGTTGGGTGCTTTTCAAGCGCTTCTTTGGCTCAGTGAGAAACACGCCAATGGTGCAAGTGGAATTTATAATATGAACGATTTGATTTCTAAAATACAATGAACTTAATACCCTGGATTTTACTTGGAATAATATGTGCTGAGCAACTCATTTTCGTACCTGCTTTAATCAAGAAATCCGGAGTTGGAGCGCCATGGCATGGGTACATACCAGGCTTAAACAGCTTGGCCATTCTTAAAATTATTGAAAGACCTTGGTATTGGATTATTTTTCTTCTCGTTCCCGGAATCAATCTTCTGATGTTGACCATTATGCATGTCGAGCTTTCGATTGCATTTGGCTTGAGAACCACAAAAGACCAGTGGTTTATGGGACTGCTGCCTTGGGTTGCTATCCCTAAATTGGCACTGGGAGAAAACAAATACATCGGCCCAAGAAGTTGGAGTAAGACTCGAAAATCTACGTTTAGAGAGTGGGGTGAGGCGTTGCTCTGGGCGACAATTGTCGCGAGTGCATTTCGAATATTTACGTTCGAACCCTTTACGATTCCTACAGGGTCAATGGAAGGCAGCATGCTCGTGGGTGATTATTTATTCGTAAACAAGATGAGTTATGGGGCCAAGGTCCCTCAAACACCATTCACCCTACCCTTTGTTCACAACACCCTCCCAGGATCTATGACACCTAGTTACACATCTTGGCTATCTCTTCCTTATTTGAGATTGCCCGGGGTTAGAAGTGTTGAACGTTATGATGCAGTTGTCTTCAGCTTTCCTCCAGGAGACACCATTTTTGTTGACAAAGAATTGGCCGGACATGATTATTATGGCATTCTTAGAAGGGAAGGAATCCGTGCTGCTGGTGGAGATATAGAAAAGTTCGCACTCAACCCCGAACAGTATATGCGTATTGTTCGTGAAAAGGCTTTTATACAACCTGGGCTGTCCGCACGACCTATAGATAAAAAAGAGAACTATGTGAAGCGATGTATCGGGCTTCCGGGAGATTCTCTCTCTGTCATAGATCGACAAGTCGTTATTAATGGCGAGGCGATCGCCAACCCCGAACATCTACAATATGAATACCAAGTCCAATTTTCAAGCCCCATGAAGGCAAAAAAAGCGATGAAAATGCTTGGCCTAACAAACGTAGACATCGGCGCATCTCAAGCCACTTCAGATGGGATTTCAACCTTGATTTCATTAACAAATAGCGAAGTTGAAACTTTGAGAAATAGCGGTGCCGCAATGAGCCTCGATCTGATGAGCACTTTAAATCGCAAGGGCCGGATGGACATTTTCCCAAATTCATACAGGGAAGAATTTAATGAATGGACCCCAGACGATTTAGGGCCGATCTACATCCCTAAAGCGGGACGTACCATTGAACTGAACGAAAGAAATTTAGACATGTATCGCAGAGCTATCTCAGCATACGAACACCATGATTTGGTCGAGAAGCCTGACGGCACAGTGGAGATCGATGGCAAAGCAGCAACAACATACACTTTTGAACAGGACTATTACTGGATGATGGGTGACAACAGACACCGGTCAGCCGACTCACGCATGTGGGGATTTGTTCCTGAAGATCACGTCATCGGAAGGGCTTCGTTCACATGGTTTAGCAAACAGAATGTCCCACAACATGGTGAATCAAAAATTCGCTGGAATCGCATGTTTAAAACCGTCAAGTAATAAAGCCATTGATCGTTCTTCCAGCTTGTCCCTTTCCGAGTTTGGCATGGTGCCAAATCGCATACAATACTGATGCCCCAAGTCAAGAAGTTGTCGTGGATATTCATGAGCATTTTGTGAAGCAAACCATGCGCAACCGCATGCGTCTTTCAAATGCCCAAGGTGAGATGATGCTTACGCTTCCTGTTCATCGGCGAACGGCATCCTCAAGAGCGCTTTCTGACATCCGCTTCACTGAAGCCATCAGCCCCACAATTTTAATGCGCCACCTCAGAACTGGATACGGGGCTGCCCCCTACTTTGAACATTTCGAGGATTCTTTAATTCAATTTTTTGAAACATATGCCAAACCGGGCCACCCCCTTCTTGACTTTAACCTGGGGAGTTTAAGATGGTTGGAAGATGAATTTGGTTTAAAAAGTGTCGCGTCAAGTTCAAATTTTATGCGACATTCAGAAATTAAACACCCCTCAAAAGACTTACGCACAAAAGACAGCTTCACGAGTAAAAACTGGACCTTTGAGAGATACCCACAGGTCTTTGAGGATCGAAATGATTTTATAGGAGGATGCTCCGTTTTAGACGGTATCTTTCACGGAGGCCCGGAAGTAAAAAATTGGTGGATGAAAAAGGTCACACAACTATCTTCGCGACATGAATGACACAGTGTTAACCAGAACTTCCTTATTTCAGAATCACCTTGACCTCGGCGCCAAGATGGTGGCTTACTCCTTTTATGAAATGCCTGTTTCATATGCTGGACTTAAAATCGAACACCAGGCCGTACGTGATGATGTAGGTATGTTTGACGTCAGCCACATGGGTGAGTTTACGGTAAAAGGACCAGATGCGACCTTACTTCTTCAATCAATCACATCAAATGATGTCTCAACGTTATCTGATGGAAAAATCCAGTACAGCTGTATTCCCAACGGAACAGGTGGCATTGTGGATGATCTTCTTGTATATAGAGAAGGAGAAAATGATTACCTCTTGGTTGTCAATGCAAGCAACAGAGAGAAAGACTGGAAGTTTATCAATGACAAGGCGCAAGGATTAAACGTCATGTTAGAAGACACCTCGGATGCATGGACGCTTATCGCACTTCAAGGGCCCAAGGCGACAGAAAAACTAACACCCCTCATGGAGTCTAATCCTGGTGACTTAAAATACTATACCTTCATGAGAGCTGACATTTTGGGTACAGAGTGTATCGTCTCGGCCACCGGATATACTGGCTCAGGAGGATATGAGCTGTACATCCCAAATAGCCAAGCTTCTGAAATTTGGGATGCTTTGTTGAAAGCCGATGTCACGCCCTGTGGATTAGGTGCAAGAGATACGTTAAGAATGGAAATGGGATTTTGTTTATACGGTAATGATATCGATGAAACAACTAATCCAATAGAAGCTGGTTTGGGTTGGATTACAAAATTCACAAAGGATTTTACCGACAGAAAACATTTGGAGGACATTAAAGCTGAAGGACCTGACAGAAAAATGATTGGGCTGAAGGTTTTAGGGAGAGGCATCCCAAGACAGGGATATGACGTGGTTAATGAATTAGGTCAAATTGTAGGCATCATTACAAGTGGAACGATGAGTCCGAGTTTAGGGTACGGGATAGGAATGGCTTACATTGACAAGGCGTTCGCAAAGCCCCATCAAAAACTCGCAGTAAGAATTCGCAACAAAGATATCGACGCAGAAGTTGTAAGACTTCCATTCCTACAAAAAGACAAATAAATGCACTCTGAACTCCCAAAAATAGAAGCTTGCTTTTCACCAAGTGAATTTCACCAATATGAAAAAGGGTTTGAACTGATTGTGGTCATAGACGTACTGAGGGCTACTTCTGCAATCTGTGCTGCGATAGAAAACGGCGTAAAAGGAATCATTCCTGTTGACAGTGTTGAAGATGCAAGGGCGTATCTAAAGAAAGGGTATCTCGCTGCTGCAGAAAGGGAGGGCCAAATTGTAGAGGGGTTCCCCATGGGGAATTCACCCATTTCATTTTTAAACCCAAAACTTCAAGGCGAAACAATCGTCCTCACAACAACGAATGGGACAAAGGCGATTAAGATTGCTGAGAACAAAGAAACGGTCGTTATAGGGTCGTTGAACAATCTCCAGTCACTCACAGAATGGCTTATTCGCCAGGAAAGAAACACATTGATATTGGCTTCTGGATGGAAAGATAAATTTAACCTTGAAGATACCATTTGCGCTGGTGCAATCATTGACGGAGTTCTCGAGAGCAGAAAATTTGCTTCAAAAGAAGACAGCTCGGTCGCAGCAAAGTTTATTTATCGATCGGCAAAAGAAAACATCTTTTCATACTTGAAAGCAAGCTCTCACAGAAGACGCCTTCGCAAGCTCAATTTAAATGCGGACGTGAATTTCTGCCTTACACCCAACAACTTAACGGCCATTCCCATCTTAAAAGATGGGATTTTAGTCCCTTTACAGGAAGTTGAAAACACGGTGGAAACATAGCGCGAAGGTTTTAACTGCAGTTGCCGTGGTGACATGTTCAAGTTGGGGCTTCACACCGCACCGTGAATTGCATGCTGTAGCGATTACCGCACTCCCTTCACCTGTTTTTGGATTTTTCAAAGCTCATCAACACGAATTAATGGTGAGAGCTGTTGATGCGGACAAACGCAAACACAGCGTCAAGGAGGAAGCTGCAAGACATTATATCGACATCGATCATTATTCTGTCGGAATACCCCAATGTGGATGGCACGAAGCATGTATACGTTATAGTGAAGACACATTGCGGTCAAGAGGCATTCTACCATGGCGTATTGAAAGGGTATACAATCAGCTTGTTGTTGAGATGTCAAATTGTGGGGTGAGTGACAGTTCCGAAGCCAGCCTTGATCGCGTGCTTAGACTCTCGGCCGACTTGGGACATTATATTGGTGATGCGCATGTTCCTCTGCATACGACCTCAAATTATAACGGTCAATTTACCGACCAAATAGGCATACATGCGCTCTGGGAAACTCACGTCTATGAAACAACCAGAGCTTACTGGTCTGGCCAAAGAATAAAAGCAGTATACATACCGGACATTCGAGATTGGATTTGGTCTAGAATCATGTCAAGCAATGCAAACGTCAAAGAGGTACTCCACATGGAAAAGGCCGTAAGAAAAAGAGTCGGTGCGCCAGACGTATGGGGGTATCGGACAAGAGGCCGAACGCTGAGCCTCATTCCCACCCCAGGATTCTGTGAAGAATATAATGACTCATTAGGCGGGATGGTCGAGAAGAGATTTTATATGGCTGCAGAGGGAATCGCGTCGGTTTGGTATTCCGCATGGGTAGATGCGGGCGCGCCAGATTTGGAGAACGGTTTAAACAAACCCAAGCATAGAAACCTCATGAATGAATTAAGCCATTTTCTGAGAGCGCTTTTTCCAAACCAGAAGGAGCACGTTGGGGAAGCCCCGAAATAGCATTGACAAAAGCAAGCACTACATTCGCCTTCACTAACAAATTCTGGTCGTGATATACATGAAAGCAGAATTCTAATTTGGCAGTGGGAGGTCTCACGACATGGGTCTCAATTCTTAAAACTTGGTCATATCTGGCCGGCATCTTATACTTTAGCCTGAGATCAATCACGGGAAGTAAAATGCCATTTGACTCCATTTCAGAATATACCCAACCTATTTCTCTTAATGTATCAACTCT
>CAJXHE010000097.1 GCA_913051865.1 uncultured Flavobacteriales bacterium | reverse complement strand
GATGGTGAAGTGCTGAATTCAAAAGTGAATGGCTACCACAAGCCACAAATGGCCCTTAATCACTACTTCCAAATTTCTGAAAATTCCCACATTTCAACATCTGCATATGTAAGTTTTGGCAAGGGATATGGGTCAAGATATGATGGTACGAGCAACCCACGTTTGTACGAAAGCCTTTTAGATGGTGCTACCGTTAAGACGACAAGAAACTGGGATTATTTATATCAATCAAATGCCACAAGCACGTTGCCGGTCACTTACCTGGAGTCCGAAATTGCGTTCAATGAGGAAAGTGGCGCTTGGGTTGATACACTCCAATACAAGGGAGCACCGCTTGTCATTGATGGCGATACGCTTGTCGGTGGAAGATCTAGGAGTGTGATTGAGAATGCACATAATGAGCACTTTTGGACTGGAATATTGAGCACTTATAAAGCAGAGTTAACACCAAATCTCAATCTCATCGCTGGGGTGGATATGCGTTACTATGAGGGTAAACACTTTACACGAACCTCAAACTTACTGGGGGGCGATTTTTATATGCAATCCTTCTCCAATGCAACAGGATACGGAATCAATCCCGATTATCAACTGATGGCAACCGAAGGCGATGTTGTGGATTACGACAACGTTGGCATTGTTAAATACGCAGGATTCTTTTCACAGTTAGAATACAATACGGATCGTATCTCCGCTTTCATCGCAGCAACAGGAAGTTACACGGGCTACCGTCGCTACGATCCATATACATACTTCAGGTATGATGAGACAGGCGTACAAGAGGTGACAGAGTATAATGACGACACAGGGTTGTATGAGACGAGCGAGCAGTTTGTGTATGGAGCGATGAGTGAAAAAGCGAGTGCTCCGGGATACAATGCAAAAGCAGGTGGGTCTTTTGCCATCACCCCCACGAATCATGCGTATTTTAATCTAGGGGTGTATTCACGTGCCCCGTTCATCAGAAATGTGTTCCCGAATTTTCAAAATGTACTCTCTAACAATAACCTGGTGAATGAGACAGTGGATGCGATCGAATTGGGGTACAGAATCAGACTTCCAAAAGCATCTCTGGATGTCAACGTATATCACACACGTTGGAAGGATAAAACGATCATGTCAGGTCCGCTATTAAGACCCGATGGAACTGAGTACCGTGCCTTTGTAAGAGGACTTGTTGAAACACACGACGGCATTGAATTAGAGTTTAGAGTCAAGCCACTGCCTACACTAGAATTAGGAGGTTTGGTGAGTATTGGTGATTGGAGATGGGACAACGATGTTGACGCAGAAATACTAGATCAGAACACGAATCAGGTGATTGACTCACTACATATCTATTCAGCGGGGCTCAAGGTGAGTGACGCGCCTCAAACTCAGTTTGGTATACAGGCAAGAATGGATTTGCCAAAGAACTTCAGGTTTGGTGCCAGTTATGTCTATAACATGAATTTATATGCGCAATTTGAGATAGATGCAGACCGGGATGATGAAGAAAGGATTGGCGTTCAGCCAGTACAATTGCCAGATTACGGATACTTAGACGCGAATCTCAGTTGGAACACTCGCATTCGTGATTTAAACCTGCGCTTGGGGTTGAATGTTCAAAATGCATTAGATAACATATACATGAACGAGGCTGATGAAACATGGTTTCCGAACCCTCAAACAGGTGTTAAAGAACAGGGTACCGTTGAAAATGGAAAGCTTGAAGGATTTTGGTCTTATGGAAGAACATTGTCCTTCTCAATAAAAATCGGATTTTAATCATTTACGAATAGCGCTTCTGTTTTATCAGAAATCCTGATTTAGTGCTTTATTTCTTTTAGCTTGAAAATCTCACACATTGGGTTGTACTTTTCGTCACTATAAACATCACACATGAAGAATTTCTTAGGAATTGCATTGTCCATTACGTTTTTATTCACATCATTTGCCGCTATATATGGTCAAGGTCCAGATGAATATTGGATTGGTCTTGAGGAATACGAGGTACATACAAATGGTGATTTGGAAGGAATGACGACATGGAGAATGTATCTTCATATGCTTGATGAAGATGATTACCTCTCTGCATGTACGGGAAGTGAGTCACATCCATTTATTCTCGAATCGACATCAACTCCGGCATGGTACCAGCACCCTGAAGCAAGTGAAACTTTTGCCACGGGTATTAATACTGCTTTTTTTACTGCCTTCCCTGATTTAGAATATGACAGCTGGTTTACAATAGGCGTAGAGGACGCTTCGATTGACATGGAAGTTCTCTCCCTTGCAGACCCTACTTACGATGCATTTGCAGCGTTCGAGGCTGGGGAAAATGTGTATTCGGACACGCCGGTTGGAAATGGTTGGGCGACGCTGTACCCTGGTTTGGGTACAGAAAACCCTGGATTTGCAGGTGAGGACCTGCGTGTTCTTATAGGCCAAATCACAACGGCTGGAACCCTTTCAGGGTCGATCTACGTACAGATTTTCCCTTGGGGCGTTCAAGATCCTGACCTGAGACTTCTCCTTCCGATTCTTTACACGCCTGTTCAGTGTCAGGATGAGACCGCTTGTAACTATGATGCAAATGCCTGGACAAATGAGGAATGTGAGTACGGGCCTTCAGCGGGTGTGATAGAAGGACCCCAAGGTATAAATTTAAATGACATCAATACGACTGAGTGGTCGTACTCATGCAGTGATGAAGCGTCATCTTTTGAATGGACGATCACGGGGGGCACGATTCTTTCTGGACAAGGCACTTCTTTTGTGACCGTCGCCTGGACAACTGAAGGCGTAGAATCCGGTGAATCTGCCTCAATTTCAGTGACTGCAATCTCTGCCGATGGTTGTTCAGGGACTACATCTACGTTAGAAATTGATATTCTTATGGGGTTAGAAGGTCTGACTTTTTCAGACAATCTCAATATATTCCCCTCTCCTGCGTCATCCAACATAACAATCACGCTTGATGGCATTAAAGGGAACAACAGGTGCCAAATCTATTCTTTAACTGGGAAGAAGGTTCTGGAGTTTGTCCTTGAAAACAACACGCGCACACTGGACGTAAGCAACCTTGCAAATGGCACCTATATCCTTGCTGTTAATACAGATCAAGGTGCTTTGAAACAGGCGTTTGTGATTGCGAAATAGACCCCAACGGGTGTCTTACAGATTAAGGGCTTCTATTGCCTGACTATTTCTGAGAGGGGTTTCCGTTCCCTGTCTTTTTTGGGCGCTTCAGAAGATGTCCCTATCGCCATCATCGCCATGGGTGTTAATGTGTCTGGTGAATTTAAAAACGCAGTAAGGCCTTCAGCGTCAAATCCGCCAATTTGGTGCGACTGAAAACCGAGCGCAGTCAATTCAATTTGCATTTGACCTGCAGCGATCCCTGTACAGTACATCGCAGATTCATTGGATTTGGGGTTTGCATCTGAAGGGGTCGTAGCAAAAATGGCCACGATTGCCCCGCAATCTTTCATCCACTTTTTATTCGCCTCTACGGCAAATCCAAGTAGATTCTCAAAATTCGCTTGGTCTCTCGAGGCAAAAATAAACCTCCAGGGTTGATTGTTATATCCTGAATTGGCCCACCGTGCCGCTTCGAACGCAGATTCAATGTCTGAAAACGGAACGTTTTTGCCATCGAAAGAGTAGGGGCTGAATCGGGATTTAATTGTTGTTAGAAATGACATATATTTTCTATTTAGCTTATAACATCTCCAGCATTCACCCCTTCCTCGGGGGTGATGAATCGCAACTTTCCGTCATCTGTAGTAGCCATCAAGACCATTCCCTGACTCTCAACCCCACGAATGTTTCTTGGGGCAAGATTGACGAGAAGCACGACTTTACGACCGATCACCTCTTCAGGCGAAAAATGCTCTGCAATTCCAGAGACCACAGTTCTAATGTCAAGTCCTGTATCTACCGTTAACTGAAGTAGTTTCTTTGTTTTTTCAACAGGAATACATTCAGTTACAGTAGCCACACGAAGGTCCATTGAGGTGAAATTATCGAATGTAGTTTGTTCTTTTTGTGGCATAATGTTCAATTTTTTGTCAGTGTCGTTGTCACCAAGTTTTGCGATTTCAGCTCCGACCGTTTCTTCATCAACTTTTGAAAACAAGATGGGTAAATCGCCAAGAATGGTTCCTGGCTTCACCAGGGAAGGAGAGGCGTCATTCCATTTTGATCCGGAAACACCAAATGAGATGGAAATTTTTTCAGCTGTGCGGGGGAGAAAGGGTTCTAACAGGACGCCTAGGTTTCCTACGACTTGGCATGCGAGGTGCATGATGACCTCCACCCGTGCTGGATCTGTTTTTTGAAGTTTCCATGGTTCTTCCTCAGTCAGGTATTTGTTTCCTTTTCGAGCAATATTCATGGCTTCTAACTGCGCTTCTCTAAATCGAAACCTTAAAATAAGGTCCCCGATTTTTTCAGATGCGGATTCCAATTCATTGATTAAAGATGTGTCGACCTCAGTTAATTTCTGCCCTTCTAGAATCGCCGGTACAGCACCTTCATAATATTTCCTGGTAAGCACGAGAACGCGATTCACGAAATTGCCCAAAACATCTGCGAGTTCGTTGTTGATTCGATCTCGGTAATCGTTCCATGTAAATTCACTGTCTTTTTGCTCTGGCATGATGGAGGTCAGAACATAGCGCATCGGATCACTGCTTTCAGGATTGTTTTCAAGGAATTCAGACACCCAGACCGCCCAATTTCTTGACGTCGAAATTTTGTCCCCTTCTAAGTTCATAAACTCATTCGCAGGGACCTGGTGGGGGAGATTAAAATCACCGTGTTCTTTCAGTAAAATTGGAAAAATAATGCAATGAAACACGATGTTATCTTTTCCTATAAAGTGCATCAATTCAGTCTCTGGATCCTGCCACCACTTGCGCCAATCTTGACCGTTTTTTTCCGCCCATTCCATTGTGGAAGTAATATATCCGAGTGGCGCATCAAGCCAAACGTACAGGACTTTCCCTTCGGCTCCTTCCACTGGCACAGGCACTCCCCACTTTAAATCACGGGTCATTGCTCTGCTCTGAAGTCCACCGTCAATCCAGCTTTTACATTGACCGACAACATGACTTTTCCATTTCTTAGCGTCGTGATGTAGCTCCCCATTAAGTACCCCTTTTTCAATGTATTCCCTGAGCCAACCCTCATGTCTTCCCATAGGCAGATACCAAAGTGTGGTCGGTTTTAAGACTGGTTTGCTTCCACTCAACGTAGACTTAGGATTGATCAGTTCTCGGGGTGATAGCGTCGACCCACATTTCTCACATTGATCACCATATGCGCCTTCGGCTTGGCACTTCGGACATGACCCAGTGATGTATCTGTCAGCTAGAAACTGATCTGCTTCTTGATCGAAGTATTGTTCTTCCGTTTTGACTTCAAAGCTCTTGTTCTCTAAAAGTTTTAAAAAAAAATCTTGTGCGACTTTGTGATGCTTCTCACTGGAAGTTCTGCTGTAGTGATCGAAGCTGATGTCAAGCCCCTTAAAGGCTCCCTGCATCTCATTGTGATACCGATCCACGATTTCTTTTGGGGTAATTCCGTCCTTCTTAGCTCGCAAAGTAATCGCAGCTCCATGTTCATCACTGCCACACACCCAAACAACTTCCTCACCAGCACTCCTTAAATATCTCACGTAAATATCCGCTGGCAAATACGCCCCCGCCATGTGCCCTACGTGAATGGGTCCATTTGCATAGGGTAGCGCTGATGTAATCAGCCGTCTTTTCGGTGTGCGAATTGAATTCATTTGTGCTTTTTAAAACTC
>CAJXHE010000096.1 GCA_913051865.1 uncultured Flavobacteriales bacterium | reverse complement strand
ATCATGAATTATTCTGATTTTAACAATTTGGCGACTGAGTATGGATTTGCGGTGTGCTATCCTCAAGGTATTGAAGACTCTGGTGGAAATACGTTCTTCAATGTTGGCTATGATTTCCAAAACAATGAAACAGTTGATGATGTGGCTTTTTTAGAGGATTTAATCACCTTGTTTTCCGCAGACAATTCGATTGATCCTGACAAGGTATTTTGTACAGGGATGTCAAATGGCGGCGATTTCTGTTATTTACTTGCGTGCGAAGCCTCCGATTCATTCTTAGGTGTAGCGCCTATAGCAGGGATGATAATGCAAGACATCATGGACGATTGTACCCCGTCTCAAAAGGTGGGTATCCTAGAAATTCATGGCACACAAGACAATGTCACCTACTATGACGGAGACTATAACAACCAAGATGGTTGGGGGGCGTATCCGAGCATCCCCGCGACCATAGACTTTTTTGTGGATTTGTATGACATAGAATTAAATGCAACAGGTAATTTCCCCAACATTGCTTCCAATGATGGCAGCTCAGTATCGTTCGATAAATATGGAGTGGATGAAGATTGCGCCAAGGTTTGGTTATACACAGTCAACGGCGGTGGTCATGATTGGCCTGGTGCATATGGAAATATGGACATAGATTCAAGCAGAGAAGCCTGGTTGTTTTTTGACAGTCTCTGTGAATCGTCGGTGGCAATTGAAAAGCCATATGCAGAAGGAGATAAGAAAATCGTCAAAATCACGGATGTGCTCGGGCGAGAAGTTTCAGATTTATCGCCTCAAATCTTTTTATATATCTACGATGACGGTTCCGTAGAAAAGAAATTTGTGGTACAGTAATCATTCAGATTTTATCGCGTTTCTTTTTTGAAAATGAAAACAAAAGAGAGATTTAAATTTGGTTTTATAGTGTAATTTCGCTCCATCTTTGATCGTTTTTATAAGTCATAAATTGGCTTTGATTTCATCAAAAAAACTTAGAAATTCGCCAGATAAGTAATTTATTATGAAAAGAAAATCAAGAAAAGCGCTTGACTGCAAGTTAGTCGGTCCAAGCACCATCGACTCAGGGTATTTTCGTTACGAAGTCACGATTCAAGAGGCGGATGGTGAGGTTTATGTGACTCCTGCTTTCGGACGTGATATGCAGGATGCTTTGAGCAGACTTGTATGGACAGAACGTACAGAAAAAGTGACAAGGTTCACAAATAAACGGACTTGGCTTCAGTTCGTTCCTCTGATAAGTCTCCTGTGTGTCTTAGGTGTTTTTGCTTTTCAATTTAAAAGCCATGGCAACCCTGCTTGGATCATCGGCGGAATCGGGTCAGTGGGCGCCATTATAGGCCTGTCGATCATGTGGGGTCAGCACCTCAACAAGCACTAATCAGATCAGGGGTTCACATTTTGAAACCGTGTGTAAGACTTTATTGATTCAGACTTAAAACGCCTTACAAAACATCTGTTTTTTTAAGAAACAACCTTGTAAGTCGGGTCTTCGAAGTGGTTCACTTCGATGATTGCGTCTGCGCGGTCAAGGAGTGTACGGCAATCTTTTGAAAGGTGGCGGAGGTGAACTTTTTTACCTGCTTCTGCATAGCGAGCAGTCACCTTACTTACAGCTTCGATGGCACTCATGTCAGAAATACGGCTTTCCTTGAAATCTATTACGACGTGATTTGGATCTCCTGAGACATCGAATTTCTCAGAGAATACTGTTGTAGAGCCGAAAAACAATGGGCCATAAATTTCATAATGTTTCCATCCATCCTGATCGATGTGCTTACGTGCTCGGATTCTCTTCGCATTGTCCCATGCAAAAACGAGGGCTGAGATAATTACGCCCACGAGAACAGCTAGTGCTAGATTATGAAGGAAGGCGGTTACAAGGGTGACAATGGCCATCACAAGGACGTCACTCGGCGGCATACGCCTAATTGTTCTGAAGGAGGCCCATTCAAATGTTCCAATTGCAACGATAAGCATAAGTCCAGTGAGTGCCGCCATCGGAAGTTTTTCAATCAGACCAGATCCGAACACAATGAAAATCAAGAGCATAACAGATGCTACGATTCCGGACAATCTCGCACGCGCTCCAGATGAGACGTTGATGAGGCTTTGTCCGATCATGGCACACCCACCCATTCCGCTGAACATTCCACTTAATATATTTGCAGATCCTTGCGCGACACATTCTCGATTACCTTTCCCTCGGGTCTGAGTTAATTCATCCACAATATTTAAGGTTAAAAGGCTCTCAATGAGTCCCACAGAAGCGATGATGACAGAGAAAGGAAGGACAATCTGCAACGTCTCAATAGTGAATGGAAGATTTGGAAGGTGGAAAGGAGGAAAGCCGCCTTTAATAGAAGCGATGTCTCCGACAGTCTTGGTGTCGATTTCCAATCCATAAGCCAGAGCAAAGACGACCACAATGGCGACCAATCCCCCAGGAATGGCCTTGGTTAGTCTTGGTAAGATTGCAATGATTGCCATTGCAAGCGCCACAAGTCCACAGAAAACATACATGTCATTCCCTTGCAACCATTCTCCTGATGCGTTTTTGAATTGAGAAATTTGGCTTCCGCCGATGATAATTGCCAAACCATTCACAAAACCGAAAATCACCGGTTGAGGAACGAGTCTCATGAGTTTTCCCAGTTTGAATAATCCAGCCCCGATTTGGAATACGCCTGCCAGCATGACGGCTGCAAAAACGTACTCAACACCATGCATTAACGCAAGCGGTGCAATGATTACAGCGATCGCTCCAGTGGCTCCAGAGATCATGCCTGGTCTTCCTCCGAAGATTGACGCTACGAGGCCTACCATGAATGCAGCATATAAACCAGTCAACGGGCTTAAGCCTGCGATGATTGCAAAGGCAACCGCTTCGGGAATGAGGGCCAGGGCCACTGTAATTCCACTCAGTATTTCTAACTTGTAATTCACGACTTGTTTAAAGTCAAAAAAATTGAGTAATCTATTCATTTATTTAAGCTTCTAGTACTTTTAAAGCGGCGCAAAAGTACACCCATTGATGTATAGATAATAACTTGTCATGAAGTTCCATCACGTCATACTCACACCGCGAAAGAAAAAGATAATTTGCAAGGGACTA
Source organism: uncultured Flavobacteriales bacterium (assembly GCA_913051865.1). Taxonomy (GTDB): domain Bacteria; phylum Bacteroidota; class Bacteroidia; order Flavobacteriales_D; family Sanyastnellaceae; genus UBA974. The sequence goes on along the minus strand of CAJXHE010000096.1, from coordinate 2,785 downwards.
TATTGGCTACTTCTCCATGCCAATGGTGTTTGGAAGAATACTGTATTCTTAATAAATCCCATCGATTCAGTGATTATATTTCGATTGAAATATATCAACATAAACTGCAACAATAAATCAAATGGGAGTTGAAGTAAAACAGATCGCAGCACTTGCAGGTCATAACGGTTGTATATATGCCCTAGAACAAGGTCTCTCTGAACATACTGTTTTTACAGGTGGAAGTGATAAGTTTATTGCACTCTGGAATTTAAAAACCCTGAAGGCTGAAAAGTTTGCGGCCTCATTGCCCTCACCTGTTTATGCTATTTGTCATATTCCAGAAAAGCAACTGTTGCTCGCAGGAACCACAACAGGCAGTGTTATTATACTTGATTTAGAGAAAAAAGAAGAAATTAAAATACTGCAACATCATACAGCACCCATTTTTGATATTACGTATTCATTGAAAACCAATTGCTTTTATACTGCCGGCGGGGATGGTCATTTTGCAGTGTGTTCTCTTGATACTTTGTCTTTGATTCAAATAAAAAAACTGACAAATGAGAAAGTACGCAACATTGATTTTAATTACACAACTTCCGAGATAGCTGTCGCACTTGGTGATCATAAGGTGCTTGTATTTGACCTCCAAACATTAGATCATAAAACAGATTTTATGGCGCACCAATCGGCAGTGTATGTGGTGCGATATAGTCCTGATGGGAAATTCCTTTTGACAGGTGGGAAAGATGCTCATTTGAATATCTGGAACGTCGAAAATTATGAGGTAATCAGGTCAATACCCGCACACAATTGGGCGATTTACGACATTGTTTTTAATCCTGATGCGACCTTGTTTGCAACTGCAAGTCGAGATAAAACAATTAAGATTTGGGATGCGCAATCACATGAGTTATTAAAACGCATCACAAAAACGAAATTTGAGGGTCATACACACTCTGTCAATAAATTATTTTGGAGTTCTTATCACAATTATTTGGTTTCAGTGGGAGATGATAAACGCGTTATGGTAAGGGATATTTGTACAGAGGTATAGCGTCTCATATATGATGATCTTTCCTCATAAATTTAATGAGCGCTACATGCCTTTTTTTAAACTAATAAGGAAGAGTAATCGATTCAGGTTCTACAATTTCATAAGTATCATTATTCTCCAAATAACTGATGGGTGAGTTTCCAAAAGTGATAATTTTATCTTTTGTAATGCCCCATGGCTTCCAATATATCGATAAGACTTGTGCAAACATGTCGTCATCCCATGGATTAAATAAATATTTATCTGCAGCACCGACCAAAGGTGCTGAATCAACGATTACTTTACCTTCTTTTTCCTTCAGTGTATACTTTGCAAAATGATTTAACAGATAATTCGCATAAATAAACCGTGCACAGAGTTCTTCAAATTGAATGGGATGCAATGTTTTTTTTAAAAACAGATTTGTTATTTCCTGCTGGTTAATTCCCACGGCGCCATTGTCTTGTAAACATGCAACGATTCCAAACCCATTCATGCCTAAAGAGAAGTTAAGGTTTGTGAGTTCGTCTCTATAATTAAAGAAATCCTTAGAGTATTTGATTTTAAACACCCGAATGCTCCAGAGTTTAGGTCCTTTAAAATCCATCGGAACCACTAAAGATTGTAGCAACAAATGAAGTTTTTTTAATCTTTCGTTCAGTAATCCGTTCAATTCAAACTCTTCCCCTTTTGCATTTGATTTTCTTACTTCAATACTGATGTCTTGGTATAAAACACCGTAAAATAATTTCGCCATCCATTGAAACAACCTTTCTTCAGGAAGGTTTAATACAGCGTCATACCCGGAGCTAAATGCTGTCTCGATTTCCTTTTCCAAAGGGTCAATTGCGTTTGAAATAACGTCCGAATGACAAGGCATTTTCATGTCTTGATATTGAAGGATGCCTCCTTCTAACGTCTTAAATATTTTGTCCCTTAGTGAATATCGATCCAGAATCCATTCGGGAAAAACAAATATGTCTTCATTTGAATGTACTTTCTGACCTGTTAAAAAACATGATTGTGTACTGAAATCAAATTTCCGAAAAGGGTTGTAGAGGTTTATGTCCATGGGGACAAAATTACACGAATAACATGGTCAATTTAATCAAATGGGATCAACACATTATTGGCATGGAAAGTCAGTTTAAATTTCTATGATGACGGTCAATTCAAACTCATCATTGATCATATTGTCTCCAAGACCTTCAAAGAAGCTTCCAGAGCCATATTTAACATCGAACTGCGTGCGATCTATTTGGATTTTTGATGCAAACTTGTTTTTATCAGCATTCGCTTCAAATGTTATGGACTTTGTGATGCCCTTGATTGTTAAGTCTGCTGTGATGTTATGCTTTTTTGAATTGACTTGTTCCACGTTTGTAATCACTAGTTCTGCAGTGCTGTGGGATCCCACGCTGAAAAAATCGTCAGATTTTAAATGCCCTTCTAATTTCCCCTTATATTCTCCAGACAGGTCTGTACAAATTAAGCTGGTCATATCCATCACAAAGTTCCCTCCAACCAAATTACCGTCCTCATATATCAGTTCTCCTGACTGAAGTGAGATGTCACCTTCGTGTGATCCCAACACTTTATTTGCCTTCCATTGAATGCTGCTGGTTTTCACCTTAACGATGTTCTTGTCTAAAAGTGTAAAGTTTTGAAATGACATTCCAAGGAACAAAACGAGCATGCTTAATGCTATGTTTTTTAAAGATGTAGATTTGTTCGCATGTGATCCATCACAATTTCTATTTGGATCTT
>CAJXHE010000095.1 GCA_913051865.1 uncultured Flavobacteriales bacterium | reverse complement strand
AGGCAATGAAGAAGGCTTAGTCGGTTACTGGGATTTCAACGAAGGGACAGGGAGCACACTAACAGATCAAACATCAAATGGCAATGATGGTGTGATCAACGGTGCTACTTGGAGTACGGATGTGCCTACAGCGCAGTAAAACACTAGATCAAAAAACACATCATCACGATATCTCTCTGCGCGTTGCGTCCGGGATTGAGAAATATCTAACTCAATATGACCAAGACGAAAAAAGGCATCCATCACGGATGCCTTTTTCATGTTTATAAATATTGTTCGATTAAGAATGAAAGGGGTATCTGTAGTCTTCAACAGGAACCAGCGTCTCTTTGACTGTTCGCGGGCTGACCCAGCGAAGCAGGTTGAGGGCAGAGCCTGCTTTGTCATTGGTTCCTGATCCTCTAGCACCACCGAAGGGCTGCTGACCTACGACTGCGCCTGTGGGTTTGTCGTTCAGATAGAAATTCCCAGCTGCATGCTCAAGGGCGTCTTTAGCTGCTGATAGCGCATATCTGTCTTGGGCAAAAACGGCTCCGGTGAGTGCGTACTCACTTGTTGAGTCAACAAGCTTGAGCGTGGCGTCAAAATCGTTCGAAGGGAACACGTAAATCGTCAGGACAGGGCCGAAAATCTCTTCCACCATCGTTCTGAAATGAGGGTTTGATGTAACGATAACTGTGGGCTCAATAAAGTATCCCACAGAGTCATCACAAGCGCCACCAGAAATAATTTCACAATCGTCTTGACCCTTTGCATACTCAATGTATCCCTGGATCTTGTCAAACGACCGTCTGTCGATAACCGCATTGATGAAATTCGAAAAATCAGCTGGTGAGCCCATTTTTAATGTCTTTAATTCTCCTAGAAGCTGTTCCTTGATCTCAGGCCAAATGTTGTCGGAGATGTAGGCACGAGAAGCAGCTGAACACTTTTGGCCTTGATACTCAAAAGCTCCGCGAATAAGCCCTGTCGTCACTGCTTTTGTGTTGGCACTGCTGTGCGCCACAACGAAGTCTTTACCGCCTGTCTCTCCAACAATACGAGGATATGATTTATACGTCTCGAGATTCTCACCGATGGTTTTCCAAAGGTGGCGGAAAACGGCTGTAGAGCCCGTGAAGTGAAGCCCAGAGAAGTCTTTGTGTTTAAAAACAACATCTCCAGCTACTGGGCCGTCAACTGTGATTAGATTGATCACGCCGTCAGGAAGACCAGCTTCAATGAAAATTTCCATGAGAACTTGTGCACTGTACATCTGCGTTTCAGCAGGTTTCCAAACGACAACGTTGCCCATCAAGGCCATGCAAGCAGGAAGATTGGCTGCAATGGCTGTGAAATTAAAAGGAGTCACGGCGAAGGTGAACCCTTCGAGCGCTCTGTATTCTGTTCTGTTCCAAATCCCGTCCGCGCTTTCTGGTTGAACTTGCTGAATCTCCTGTGCGAAGTAAGCGTTAAATCTAAGAAAGTCAATAAGCTCACACGAAGCGTCAACCTCGGCCTGAAAACAGTTCTTTCCTTGAGAAAGCATTGTAGCGGCATTGATCTTTGCTCTGTATTTTCCAGCAATAAGATCGGCAGCTTTTAGAAATATTGTCGCTCTTTCTACAAAAGAAAAAGCGGCCCATTGCTTACGTGCAGAAAGTGCAGCCTTGATCGCTGCTTCAACGTGAGACGCATCCCCATAGTTGAAATGGCCGAGAACTTTTCTGTGCTCTTGAGGGGGAGTCATGGGTCTTTTGTCCGATGTGCGAACGTGCTCACCTCCGATATACATAGGGACGTCTATCGGTTCTTGATTGTACATGTGATTGTACATGTCTTGAAGTTCTTCTCGCTCAGGCGAGCCTGGAGCATATGAAAGAACGGGTTCGTTTACCGGGAAAGGGACTTGAAATGTGCCGTGTGCCATATTGTTAATTAATAATTTACGCAAAACTACCAACTCACACCTAAGAAAGCCCCATGGTAATGTACTTTTCGGAATAATATGAAGCAGTTGTTCTCAAATATTGATAGACCCCTAATTTTCCTCATGATTTTGGGCCTTGTTTCTTTTTGTGCCACTGCCCAAATCAACATTCCTAGCGCTTCTTCAGCCGCTGCCTATTTTACGGAAGGGGATATGTCGGAGGCAAATCGTCAATATGGCGCACTTTTAAGCATTGAGCCGGATCAGTTGGAGTTTCAATATTATTATGCTGTGACTTGCACCGCAGACTCAACATTGCGCGAAGAAGGAATTCAAAGACTGATCGCCTTGGAAGGTGAAGTGGCGTCTGAAGGCGAGCGTCTTTTCTTTCTCGCTTTGGCGTATCACCACAATGAAGATTTTAAACAAGCCACAAAATTCTTTCAACGTGCAATTGGGAACGCTGAAAAGAAATCTGAATGGTTAAATGAAGCAGAATTCCGTTTGGCACAATGCGAAGCATTACAAGACCTTGAGCCCCCCACAATATCGATTTCGTATTCAAGTACAGATGAGGTGGAGTTGAGCGACTTTTTTAGATCGATCCCTACAGAAAGCACCCCTTTTAGAATCACTCTGGTTCCATCTCTACTTCGTTCTAAACTCGATAAGAAACGTGGATGGGTGAGTCCTGTCGTCTACAATCCAGAATCTGATGTCATCTACTTTTGTTCATATGGCAACAAAGGCGCCACAGGCCTTGACATCTATATGTCAAAGATTAACCCAGATGGTTCTTTGACAGAATCGCAGCGACTTCCTGATTCGGTAAACAGTGCTTCAGACGAAATAAACCCTGTGTATCATAGCGCGACGCAATCAATCATCTTTGCCTCCGATAGGGCATCATCTATAGGTGGCTTTGATTTGTTTTCTGCCAAGGTAATCACTCAAAATGGCAAATACCGTTCTCCCGAAAGATTGCCACGGGCATGGAATACCGCTTCAAATGAATATTTTCTTTTCCCCGATTCTCCTGCTTTGTCAGACGGGAACCCAAGTGGCGGATGGCTCTTGAGTGACAGATCAGGTCATTTCAGTTCTGCTGTACTTTACCGTTCACATGCAGTATCGAATGCCCAACCCGAACCAGTTGAACAAGAACAACAAGAAGATTCAGTTGAAGTTTCTTCCATTGCGATTCACAGTTCACTCCCCATTCCTGAAGTCAAGGAAGTTGTGGCGCTCGAAAATGCAAACAATGCGCAAGTAGATCCTGTTCAGGACCCTGTTCTCAAGGCAGAATTAGCGATACAGGTGGGTGTGTTTTCGTCTTTGCCAGATGTCGGATTTCTGCCGGAAAACACTGAGATTATTGTTAAAAACTTACCAAATGGATTAATTAAAGTGTTTGTGGGACCGTTTGTGGATGAGGAAGAGAGGCGCAAGGCAAAAACAGAATTAATTGCGTTTGGTTTGGAGGATGTGTTTAACACGACGGTAATACAAACAGAGGGAAAAGAAAGAGACCTTAAAACACCCCCTCTCGTGGCTCTTGAAGGGATTCATCCAACAGATACATTAACAGGAGTCTGGTATGCTGTTCAAATAGGCGCATTTTCTGGAGAACCTAGCCAGCCAATGTTAACCATGACGCGCGGGAATTTATTTTACGAAATGTTGAGTGACGGTTTAAAGAGATGGTATACAGAGGCAAGCAGAAGTGTTGATCAAACATTAGAGATGCTTCCTATTTTAATTGAAAGAGGTGCGAGAGAAGATGCGTTTATTGTGAAGCTCGAAAATGGAAGACGCATGAAGATTATTGCCATGAATGCCGTTTCCCCTAATCGCGTTGATGTCCCACCCACAAACCCTGTGGCTTCTGTTCCTTCTATGGCGTTCTACCGAGTAAGAATCGCTTCGTTTGTCAATGCCATCCCTGCTCTTGAAGCTGCTGCGTTGTTACGTTTAGGCACGTTGGTGACCGTGCGAAGTATTGAGATCGCGGGTGAGAAGGTCTATTTTACCTCCAAGTTGCGCCTTAAGGATGCAGAACGCGCGTATGATTTATCTGTTAAGGAAGGTTTTGAAAATGCGAGAATAGAAAAATACAATGAATAAAATTAAGTCTATTATATTTATTTTAAGCATGTTATGCCCTTTTACCTTTATTATAGGTCAAACCTATATTAATGAACTCATGGCAAGCAATCAAATAAGCAGCTTCGATGATTTTTTCGAGAGTGATGATTGGGTTGAGCTTTATCACGTGGGAGGCATTTTAAACTTAGAAGGGCATTTTTTAAGTGACCGATTAGATAGCCTCACCAAATGGCAATTTCCAAGCACAAATGCTGGGCTTACAACGATTTTACCAAATGGATTTTTATTGGTTTGGCTAGATAAGGACTCGATTCAAGGGGAGAATCATGCTGAATTTAAACTGAGTCCTGATGGAGAAGGAATTTATCTCACTGCACCTGACGGGGTGACAATTCTCGATTCATTGACTTTCCCTCCACAACAGACAGATATTAGCTATGGACGTGTTTGTGATGGGTGTGAAGACTGGATGTATTTTAATGTGCCCACACCGGATGAAAGTAATTTTGAGACGACTTTGACAACACCAGTTCTCTATATAAATGAGGTGCTGATTTCAAATGAAGACAACTTGATTGATGAATTTCTTGAGGCAGACCCCTATGTAGAGGTGTTTAATCCCAATGCGTTTCAAGTCAACCTGGCGGGCTATACTTTTTCTAACTCTGCGGGACAAGCATTTACAATCCCTGCAAACTCCCCTGTGGAAACAACTGTGGAAGGAGAGGGGTTTTTGTTGTTTTGGATGGATTCTGCTCCCTCTCAAGGGGGTCATCATCTGGGATTTGAGCCCTCCCTTTCAGACGGAACTTTGACTTTGACAGGGCCAGATGGAGAAGTCGCAGATATGTATGATTATTCAGTAGGGTCTATAAATACAAGCTGGGGAAGAGTCGCAGACGGGGCACCTACAAGTCAGTGGTTCAGTACGCCGACACCCCGAGTTTCCAATTCGCTATTTATCATCCCTCCAGCTGATTTATCGATCAACGAACTCCAATCTTCAAATTTAGCAGATACGATTGATCCTTCTGGAGTTATAGGCCCCGCTGAAATCTTTGGTGCGCATGAAGATTGGTTAGAAATTGTGAACAATGGAGATGTGGCTGTTGATTTGGCAGGTTACTATCTCACAGATAGGCTTAACCAGCCCATGAAATGGCAATTTCCATTAGGCATTCCTGATTCGACAGTCATTCAACCGGGCGAATTCAAACTCATTTGGGCAGATGAGGACAACGCGCAAGGATGGAATCATACAAATTTTAAATTTAATTCAGGGGGAGAAGTGATCGTATTAAGATCAGTTGATGGGTTTTCAATTGCCGATTCAGTGCATTTTAATGTGATTCCCCCAGATCACAGTTTGGGAAGGTCACCGGATGGTACAGGCCCTTGGCAAATGTTCTCTCCTGGTTCAACAACGCCCGAGTATTGCAACGTTTGCACAACGTCGATTGAACAAATTCCCGATCAAAGCTCTGAAATATCGGAGAAGCACTTCTTTCCAAATCCCATTCGTTCAGGTGCTTTTATTACAATCAATTCACCATCTGAATTGCACGATATGAATGGCCGTAAAATCATTGACTATACAACATCGGGCGTGCATTTGTTGAATGTAGCCCCCGGTCTATATATACTTCGTCAGACAAATGGTTCAGATTTATTCGGGGATGGAGAGAAAGTGATTGTTACACCCTAATGTCTTTCTGAATCTAAGCCAAACAAATCTGTTTAAATCATTGTGTGACGCAGCCAGAATCACTATCTTTGCGCCCTTAAATCGGGTAGACGTGAGGATCTGTCCGTTGATTTATATCTGACTTGCCATCCTCGCTTAGGCAAATCATACAAATACAGGGAAGCATGAACGACGCACCCAAAGAGCCTGAAGAAACAAAAGAAAACAACGTTTCGCAGGACATTAAAGAAACTCCACAAGTGGAGCAGCCAACTGAAGAAGTGGCACAACCAGAAGTAGAAACAGAACAGCCAGTTGCTGAGGTCGTAGCTGAAGCAGCTCCAGAAGCAGTTGAGGAGGTTGTCGCTGAAGAAGTTGCTGAAGAAGTTGCTGAAGAAGTTGCTGAAGAAGTTGCTGAAGAAGTTGCTGAAG
>CAJXHE010000094.1 GCA_913051865.1 uncultured Flavobacteriales bacterium | reverse complement strand
ACATTGGACTCGCAATTTGCGGTGCTCACTGACGGATCGTAGATGCATCCGCCGTCGTCAGATTCTGCAGAATCATCGTAGTTCAATGCACTGGGATCGGTACAACCCGAGCAAGTTTCATATTCACATGATCCGTCATCCACATCGGCATCGGAGTCATAATTGCATGCACTGGGATACGTGCAGCCTTCTTCTTTGCTACAGCCTGAAAGAGCCACAAAAATGGCCGCAAATAGAAATGGTATTAGTCTGTTCATTCCACAAAAATAGATGTTTTGGTGATAAGAAAAAACTTTTAGGAAGTCGTTTTAACTTTATCGAAAGCAGAATAGCAAAGGTTTGATTCAGTTTTCACAAATAGACCAAATGTGAAAATCGGATTTTCCAACTTTTTAAAAATGCGATTCAAGAAGCCAGTATTTTGTTTTTAATTTAAAATATCTATGTGTTAACTTGAACATATTAAACCATTTTAAGGTTGTAGACTTGCACCATGAAAAAAATAATTTTTGCCTTTTTAATTTTCCCAATTGTGTTAAACGCTCAACTTGACGAAGCGGAATCAAATTCGACAGTGGGATTTAAGAAACAGAAAGGAGGACAAATTGGCTGGCTTGGTGTTTATGCCTATGTGGAAAGATCCATCGGTATGTACTGGACCTACAGGGCTGATGTCGAGTGCAGTTTTCAAGGATATTCTCTTCAATACGGATATAATGGTTCTGGCAGACTGATCCCCGCAACATCAGTAGAAATACGCCGGTATTGGAGCACCCAAAAAGAAGAACACTCCAACTTTGTGTCGCTCAAGGCAAAAAGACAAACTAGGCGAAGCATTGTTTTGTCAGGGAGTTCGTCTGAGTCGGTTTTAGATCTAACCCAAACGTCGATGTCTCTGTTCGTTGGTCGTAATGTTAAGATCAAAGCACATGGTCGTGCAGAACTTGGATGCGGTTTGGACCTCCTTCACCTTGAGGGTGACTTTTTTAAAATCAGACCTGCGCCAATGGTACATCTAAGGTTTGGTATAGGCTGGTAGATTATAGGGACGTTATGGTAAATTTGCAACCAATACAATGATCAATAACATCTTTTATCGAATGAAGTTTATGTAACTTTATAATATGAAAAGAGTGATGTTGTGTGTGGTTTTTGTTTTGAGTCCACTCCTTGCGTCTTCCCAATCTGATTGTCCTATTCCCTCGGGATTTTGTGGGATTGGAACAACCTGGGATGACCAATCGCAATCTTGCCTTGTCCCACCGTTCTCCAGATTTAGCAACCAAACACCTGAGTCTCTGCTACCAATTTGATCAGTTTGTCGGCGTCCGCTTTGGACGACAGGTACAATGCTGGATTTGAAAAACTATATTTAGGAGAAATATCCAAGTAGAGGTCTGGGAATCCATCTTGGTCTATGTCTCCAGCCCATTTGAAATAAATCATGGAGTCATCAAAATGTGCTTGCTCTAAGAATATTTGTTCAATTTTTACACCGTTTTTTTCACCAGTTATTGTGAGTTGGTAGTCTGTGACATAACCATTTTCGTTATTGCCTGATGCCTTAATCATGCAGCTTCCTAACTGCATTGATTCACCGGGCATCAATTTATTTTTAAGGATACTGTATGATTCAATTATCACATCATCAGGCATTTTAAGCCCTGAGATAAGCAGTATGGGGTTTGTGTCATGTCCCTCATAAGAAATCTGAACTCCGCTCGTTTCTCCATCGTCATCAGACATTGGATCGTGTATCGGTTTTGTGTTCAGTTTAGTGTTGTAGCAATGAATGCTGCTATCGAGATCATTTCTGAACAATCCGAACCAAGTCATGTTTTCTATATTGGGCCCCAATTCTCCAGCACTGAAGGTCGAAGAAGACAGGATCGTTATCTCATCTGAAAGGAATGGATCGGGGTTATTTGGTGCAACCTCATAATGAATGTCGTCTGTTAAAAAATGCATCATATTTCCAGAGTTAATGAGGAAATCCCATGCATCTACTTTGATGTTAAAATGAGTTGCACGCGCGTAGTTGGAATCAAAACAGACATTTCCTGCCCTGTTTTGTTCAAAGATGCAGTTTGAAATGACAACGTTTGAAGATTCGAAATGCTTTACGTTATAATCCGCATTATTTCCCCAGACAAAAATACCATATTGACATTCGTGTATTTTACATTCTTTCACTTGTATATCTGAACATTGGTTGATGCAAATGCCGATGAATCCAGATCCGTTGATGTCGCAGTTCGAAAATGAGATGTTATGACTGAAATCGACGTCAAAACAATTGGTGAAGCATCCTGCCAATTTCGGGTCATGGTATATGGTCAGTCCATGGATGTGAATGTTTGAACATTGTTGGATCTTAAAAAGTGTTTCATCGTGCTTGGTAAGCAGCCTTACGTTTGAAAAGTCAAGCGTAAGGTTGTGTTTGTCGAAGATGGTTCCAGCACCCCAATAGGTCCCAGGTTGAATGACAATGGTGTCACCATTCTCTGTCGCATTATTGATGGTTGAAAAAAGCGTATTTGTGACGTGTGATTCATCACATTCGCCCCATGTGTCCGTGATTTGCTCATGGTGTTCTTCAAGATCATGTGAAACATTTAATTCTTGAATGTTTGCATTGGATGGTCTGTCATTTTCCTCCCCAACATCACAAGAGAACATGGATGTAAGCAAACAGATCAAGATAAACGTTGTTTTCTTCATGCATCAAACTTACTCATACTTATTCGAAATAATTAGAAATGAACACCTGTGATTGATTCACGAGGTGTCATTTTTCTCAGCCGCCTCCTTTTCGTGATTTCATTTTGCTTAAAGACAATTTTTAGTGTGATGTTAAATCGTTTGATGAAAACTGAATTGCAACTGATTTTTACGCCAAGTATCGGTTGTTTGATTCATGAAACCCATTTGTACTTTAAGCCCTTTTTTAATCAAATACCCCAAAGCAACATAAAGCCTGTTTCGGTCAAAAACTTCCACAAAGTTACCGTCCCCAACGTTTCGTTGTCCATTAATGAAAATCTCATTGTACAATGACAGGTAAACGGTTTTGCTGTCCATTGTAGGTTTGTTTAAGGGGATGTTTATAAAGACATTATATCTGTAGCGCGTTCTGAACGCTTGACTTTCTGGAAATCTTTGTTCATAACGGAATCGATGGTTGGTGTGCAAACGAGTGCCAAATTTTACAGGAAATAGGACCTCTTGATAAATTCTGCTTTCTGAATTATTCGATGTTTCAGGTCCATATGTGCCTGTTGTAATGTTGCCATATCCAAGGGTAAGTTTGACCTCTGCCATTTTAGGTTGATACGTTATGCCTCCACGTAACAGAAGTTGTTCGAGGTCTCCGGCCAAGTTCCAATTGCGATATTGAATATCTCCTTGCACACCCCACGGACTTTCGTTTAGCGTGGTGTTGAAGAAATACATGTACCAGGCACCCATCGCATCTTCATTTATCTGAGCTTTTCCATTCTTCGAAAAAAACAAGCATATACATAGTGTCAATAAGAAAAATATATTTTTCATGGTTAAATAATTTGATGAACCTGTTGCAATGTTTAAATAGGCACCATTGTATCAGTGTAACTTCTTAAAATTCCAATGTATTCATGACATCCTCCCCACCATTTTAGGCAGGGCTTTTATAATTCTGTATATGTTATTTGATCTGGTTGTTCTACTCAATGTTCCCCCATTGGATAAGGAAGTCCATAAGGTCACTGATCTGGACTTCACCGTCTCCGTTGAAGTCAGGACACACACTGTAGTTGCAAGATCCATTGTCCACAGTAGCTAACCTGTCAAAATTGAATGCTTCAGTGTCTGTACATCCAGCAAATACACAACTACCGGTGTCGAAAGTTGCTTCTGGGTTGAAGTTAATTGCCCCTTGATATGCACAGCCTGCCATTCCGCAAGTATTCACTTCGGGTGTACCAGCAACACCTAACATCCACGCCAAAATATCAGCATCCTCGTAGGCGTCTACCTCACAACTTTCAATCACCCACTCCAAACCACCCCAATCAGGGCCGATTTGGCTGTAAGCTTGAAGGAATGTCGTCAGATCAGAAATCTGCACCGACCCATCTCCATCAAAGTCGGCAGAAGCAGGGGCGTGGCTACACTCACTGGTTGCATTTGCGACAGGGTTGTAATTGGCATAGTCTTCATCAATACATCCAGTAAATATGCATGACCCATCGTCTCTAGATGCAACTTCATTGTAGTTGTCAGCTGTTGGGTATACGCATCCCAAGCATCCATAATCACACGTACCATTCTCCGCGTTTGCGCTTGAATTAAAGTTGCAAGCACAAGTGTCAGTACATCCAAACTGTGTTCCGTTGCCATCACAATCGAAGCCGACAGGAGCGAAGCTGCAGTCTCCAGAAATAAATGCTTCTGGTTCGTAGTTACATGCAATTTCATTCAGACAACCGGAGCATGAGCTAAATTCACAGCTCCCGTCATTGCTGTTCGCATTTTGATCATAGTTGCAAGCCTCTTGAATCACACATCCTTCGAACAAGCAAGTTTCTCCACCTTGGGTCGCTTCAGGGTCGAAGTTGTTGGCGTTTGAATCTAAACATCCAACACATGTGTTGAAATCATAGCATGCGCCGTCAATGGTCGCTTCTGGATCGTAATCACACGCAAGCGGATTTCTACAACCCAAGCAACTTAAGTATTCACACGATCCATCGTTATACTGTGACGTCTCATCGTAATTACATGCTCCTAGGGAATTACATCCTAGGGACAAACAGCTCATAAAGTCACACGGTCCTTCGCTTCCATAGTTACAAGCCTCAGCCTGAGTGCACAAGTCCATGGGTGGCATTCCTCCACACGGGGCGAAGTCACAAGAGCCAGGTAAGTAGAAGTTTGCTTCTGGATTGTAGTTGCAGGCAAATGGAAGGATACATCCGCCGACCAATGCAGCTTGACATGTTCCATTGTCGTTTGTGGCCTCAGGGTTGTAGTTACTCGCAGTTTCATCTGTACACCCAGGAATCTCATTTTCATCACATATTCCATCCCCATCGGTATCATTGTTACAAACACCATTGCAATCAAAGAATATACTTAATGGATACTCACAAAGCGTCAGGTCTGGAATCAATGCGTTGGCATCATAGTTACATGCTGCCATGTCTGCACATCCTATGCAAGACACAAAGTCACACGAGCTTGCAATCAGATAATCCGCAGATGGGTCAAAGTTACAAGCTGCAGGGATGTTACATCCTCCGGACAAACAAGAACCATCATCATCAGTGGCATAAGGATTAAAATTAGGATTGCCTGTTTCAGTACATCCAAGGACTTCAAACTCATTACAGATTCCATCACTGTCATCATCATTTAAGCAACTTCCTTCGCAATCATATCCGAACGAAGCAAACTCACAGCTGCCATCATCTATTGTAAAAGTCATGTCATAGTTGCATGCATTTAGGTTTGTACATCCAGCACACGATGTAAAGTCACACGAACCTAACAACTGATAGTCAGCATTCGTATCGTAGTTACAAGCTGCTGGGAATGTACACCCTCCTTCAATACACGACCCATCATCAAATGCTGCTGTCGGATCATAGTTGGGATTGTCCGAATCAGTACATCCGAATTCCTCAGTATCACAAATACTATTCAGGTTTACATCTGCTTCACATGTTCCGCCACACACACCGACGACATCATCAACATTTCCTTCACAGTCACACTCTCCTTCAGGAATGCTTGAACATCCACAGTCATAAACTGCACCTAATCCGTTACAGACACCACACTCGTCATATTCACCTACACAGTCGTCTACGTCGTCACAAACGCCATCCGAATCTGCATCCGCTTCACAAGCGCCACCGCACACGCCAAGCGCGTCCAAACCATTTCCGTCGCAGTCACAGTCTCCTTCTGGGATATCCGAACATCCACATTCATATACTGAGCCTGGGCCGTTACATACACCACACTCATCTAGCGCACCTACGCAGTCGTCCACATCGTCACAAATGTTATCCCCGTCAGCATCAGCTGTACAAGTGCCACCACAAACGCCGAGGGCGTCGAGTTGGTTTCCGTCACAGTCACAGTCTCCCTCAGGGATGCCTGATCCGCCACATATTCCACACGCGTCGAGTACGTTTCCGTCGCAGTCACAATCTCCTTCTGGGATACCTGCTCCGCCACAAGTGCCACACTCGTCAAGTACGTTTCCGTCGCAGTCACAGTCTCCCTCTGGGATGCCTGATCCGCCACATGTGCCACACTCATCGAGTACGTTTCCGTCGCAATCACAGTCTCCTTCTGGAATACCTGATCCGCCACATGTGCCACACTCATCGAGTA
>CAJXHE010000093.1 GCA_913051865.1 uncultured Flavobacteriales bacterium | reverse complement strand
CATCACATGTTGCAGGGTTAGTCGCCAAATCAGTACTCATAATAATGCCATTTTCAATGGAGATACCTTCACCATCCGTCAAATAGCCAATTTGTTCTAAAGATCCTGTAAACTGAACATTTGTAGCTGTAACACCCTCTCCTAAGAGTACATTATTAACATACTGAGTAGGCGTCATCCCTTGTGATACATCCATTTGTGCCTGCATAAATGACAGGCTCAAAAGCAAAATCAAAGTAGATACAAATTTGAGAGACGAAATCATTGAAATGCTCGTTAGTTTATCATTGTAATATGCTGAAAGATAAGTTATTTCTTAAACAATCAAATTCATTAAGTTTGCCAAATGCAGAAAGTTATTTTTTTTTCTGATTCTAAATGTGTGAATATCTATCCATTAAACCTTGGAAGATGTGAGTCTTCATTACATTTTGGAGGCAGGGCCGTCGCAGCACAATGGAGAGATCTTCTGGCTGGAATACATGCTGATTTTGAAATAAATTCACGTCTTATGCCCACGAAAGCGGCTGCACGAATTATAAGAGACATGGAACCCGGCGACACTTGGGGAAACGAAGAGGATGTATATGCATTTAGGAAAGGAGAGAAAAAAAGGCATATAAAGCCTGAAGTAGAACCCAATTCAGAGCTTCTTTTTACACATTCTGCCGCAGATTATTTTGAGATGTGTGGGACAGGAATTGCCGAGGATTTAAAAAACATGACGCTCACTTGGAGTGCAAGAACACTTTCGGAAGACGAACGCGAGGCATGGGCGCTCATGGGCGTTATTGTGCACGGAGAGCTTGAGAAAATTCATTTGGCTCCTGGGGCCGTCCTAAGAAGTTGCAATATTAATACGGAAGAAGGAGATGTTGTTTTGGGAGCCAACGCAGAGGTCATGGAGGGGGCAAATATCAGGGGACCATTTGTCTTGGGAGAAAACAGCCAATTAAGAATGGGCAGTAACGTATACGGTCCTACTTCTATTGGAAAGCACTGTAAGGTGGGAGGAGAATTAAGTAACGTTGTGATACACGATTACGCTAACAAAGCACATGGCGGATTTATAGGGAACAGTGTGATCGGGTCTTGGTGTAACCTCGGTGCAGAAACATCCGCGAGCAATCTGAAAAATACATATGGAGAAATAAAAATGTATCAGGCTGAAACAAAGAAACACATCAAGAGCGGCAAGACATTCTGCGGTCTATTAATGGGAGACCATAGCAAAACAGGAATTCATACAGCTTTTGACACGGCCACCGTTGTCGGTGCATTTTGTAACATCTTCGGTGCAAGCACACCGCCGAAGCATATCCCATCATTTTCTTGGGGAGGATCCGAAGGACTTGCTGAACATCGTCTTGAGCAAGCTATAACTACAGCACGCAAGGTTCTTTCTAGAAGAGGGATAGAACTTACCCCGACAAAAGAATCAGAAATAGTGCAGCTTTTCTCATCAACTGAAGGCGATAGAAAATAAATTAATGACCACTGGAAAATAAATGTGACAAAAAATGCCTGACACGCTGTCAGACATACGCAATGGCACGCACCTTGCGTTAGAAAGTGTCCATACACACTACATGATAGATTTCGACTCCCCTTTCCACTTGTTTGCTGAATCGCAAGAAAGTGAATTTATACCTCTCATCACTGAAGAGGATGAAAAAGCAATGCATAAGCAAGATGTTCCAGACAACATCCCTTTGTTATCTCTTCGCAACACTGTCCTTTTTCCAGGAGTCGTCATACCGATTACAGTAGGTCGAGACCGATCAATCAATTTAATTAAGGAGGCAAATAAACACAAAACCACCATCGGGGTAGTGTCACAGAAAGACGGTGACACTGAAGACCCTTCAGGTGATGATTTAAATAGAGTGGGTACAGTCGCTAGAATCATTAAAATGCTGCGAATGCCCGATGGCACAAATACTGTCATCCTCCAAGGTCAGAGACGGTTTTCATGGGATAAAATAATTCAAGAAACCCCCTATCTCAAAGCGAGTGTCACAGCATTTGGGGGTGGTGAAGACTTGCCAAACAACAAATCAACGCAAGCGCTTATAGAAAGCTTGAAAGAGCTTGCGATCGAAATTATTGAAATGAGCCCCACCATTCCTTCTGAAGCAGCTGGGGCGATTAAAAACATAGAGAGACTGAGTTTCCTCGTGAATTTTATAGGTTCCAACATGAATGCTTCAGTGAAAGCAAAACAAGAACTTTTAGAAATTGAAGGGCTTGAAGAAAGGGCGAACAAAGTGCTACAAATGCTCAACAAAGAGAAGCAAATTCTTGAACTTAAAAATGACATTCAAAGCAAGGTTCGTGACGATTTAGACCAACAGCAAAAAGAATATTTCTTGAATCAACAAATGAAAAAGATTCAAGAGGAATTAGGTGCAAACCCTCTGAAAGAAGAAATCGAAGAAAGAAAAGCCAGAGCAAAGAAGAAAAAATGGCCAGAGGAGGCAGCCTCTCTTTTTGAGAAGGAAATTCAGAAGCTTGAAAGGATGAACCCGCAAGCCGCAGAGTACAGTATGCAATCAAATTACATCGAGCTTCTCCTCGACCTGCCTTGGGATGAACGATCGAAAGACAATTTTGACTTAAAAAATGCGATCAAAGTTCTCGACAGCGATCATTATGGTCTTCAAGAAGTCAAAGAACGTATCGTTGAACATCTTGCCGTCCTTAAAATTAAAGGTGATTTAAAAGCGCCTATTATTTGTTTATATGGACCTCCAGGAGTTGGAAAGACATCATTGGGCAAAAGTGTTGCAGAAGCATTGGGACGCAAGTATGTCAGGATGAGCTTGGGAGGCTTGAGAGACGAAGCGGAAATTCGTGGCCATCGAAAAACATATATAGGTGCCATGCCAGGGCGAATTTTACAAAACCTTAAAAAGGCTGGAACATCTAATCCACTGTTTGTACTTGATGAGATTGACAAACTGGCCAAGGACAGTCATGGAGACCCTTCTTCAGCCATGCTCGAGGTCCTCGATCCTGAACAAAACAGCACTTTTCATGACAATTACCTAGATATAGATTACGACTTAAGTAGAGTCATGTTTATTGCGACATGCAATGATCTTTCTACTATACACCCCGCATTAAGAGACAGAATGGAAATCATAGAGGTTTCAGGTTACACCATTCAAGAAAAAGTTCAAATTGCGAAGCGACACTTGTTACCAAAAGTCATCAAGGATACAGGACTTACAAAAACAAAAATTCAGATTCCTATTTCTACGATAGAGAAGGTTGTCGAATTATACACCAACGAATCAGGTGTCAGAGGGCTCGATAAGAGAGTCGCAAAAATCGTTCGAAATAGAGCGAAAGAGATTGCGATGGAGGAGCCATATAAAGCAGAAATTAAACCCACCGATCTTATAGATATCCTAGGTCGCCCCAGAGAAAAGGACAAATATCAAAACAACGATGTTGCAGGGGTCGTTACAGGGCTAGCCTGGACACCCACGGGTGGTGACATCTTGTTTATTGAAACCTCACTCACACCTGGAAAGGGAAAGCTAACCCTCACCGGAAACTTAGGTGAGGTGATGAAAGAAAGTGCAATCATTGCGCTGGAATACCTGAAGGTGCATTCGGTGGATTTTGGGCTCACGCCTGAACGTTTTGAGAAATGGAATGTCCACGTACACGTTCCGCAGGGTGCAATTAAAAAAGACGGACCAAGTGCTGGAATTACGATGCTCACCGCATTGGCTTCAGCATTCACCCAAAGGAAGGTGAGGAAATACCTAGCCATGAGTGGTGAGATCACATTGCGCGGACAAGTGCTACCTGTGGGCGGCATTAAAGAAAAGATTCTCGCAGCCAAACGGGCTGGAATAAAGGAGATTATTCTGTGTGAAAGAAACAGACAGGACATTGAGGATATCGATTCAAGATACTTGCGAGGAATGAAGTTCACATACGCTACGAAAATGAATGAAGTGGTCATGAGAGCACTCCTATCTTCAACCGTTGAATCCCCAATAGACTTTAACAGAATAAATAGCTAATGTACTTCAAATCAATATTTATACTGTCTTTATCTCTACTTATAGTTAATTCAAGTAATGGGCAAGGAAATGTTTGGGGCGCTATGCCTTTGGACATATCTATTGACGCAAGGAGCTCTGGATTAAGTGGCAAACTCGCTGCAAATATGAATCCCGACGGAGGGGCTGCAGCATACAATCCGGCATTCGTTGACAGCACATCTCTAGGCGTTGTCAATGTATCATACCTGAACTATTTCGCAGGAATACAAATGGGATCGGTTCATGGTGTGATTAAAAATCGTGGCAACCACACCCTTCATGTGGGGGCGCGCTTTTCTTCTTTCGGGAAATTTGAGGGATATGATTCATCGGGATGGCCAACAGGAGATTTTTCAGGAGGCGATTATTTTTTGCAATCAGGAATGACATGGAAACTAGATTCTGTTTGGACTGCTGGAATAACCGGATGGGGAGGGTTTAGAAATCTAGATAGAGAAAATGCTGGAGTATTGGGTATAGATGCTGGAATAATGAGGGTTTGGCCTGACAAATTATTCGCTGCAGGAATATTGATTTCAGGCATAGGCAGACAGTTTGCAGGAACAGGGAGCCAACCCGTTGGATGGATGCCCTACAACATTCAATTTGGCATGACAAAAGGGTTTGAAAATGCGCCATTCAAACTATACCTACAAGCAGAACACCTTGAAGAATGGGCTTTGGCGCCAGAAGGCACCTATGATGATGACACAGACCCTTTGACAGGAGAAATAATTCCAAACACGACATGGGAATTTGGGGATCAACTTGGCCGACATTTGAGAGCTGGAGTTGAAATAAGTTTGGGAAGTGGACTCGGTGCTCAAATTGGATATGATTACAGAAGGCGTACTGAAATGGTTGCCGCAGGGAGAAGCGGAACAAATGGACTTTCCATAGGCGTGACTATGAAACTCGGTGATTTTGACATCGGAATTGCAAGAAATACATATCACTTTGCAGGTTCGTCCACGCATTTATCAGTAGCGTTAATACTTCCTCGCTCTTAGGTAGAGTAGATTAGATTCACATGACTATCTTCGTCACATGGCAAAGCAACGAATTACCATAGCAATAGATGGACACTCATCTGCAGGCAAAAGCACTATGGCAAAAGCGCTTGCTAAGGAGCTGAATTACTTCTATATAGATACTGGAGCGATGTATCGGGGGGTCACTTTATTTGCCATGAAGGAACGATACGTCATGAATGGCTGTATTGATGAAAGCGGCCTGGAGGAAGCTTTAGATCGTCTTTTTCTCACATTTAGATTTAATCCGAGCACTGAATGTTCAGAAATGCACCTTGGAGGAACGAATATTGAGAAGGAAATCCGAACCATGGAAGTGGCAAAAAACGTGAGCCTTGTGGCAAAAATACCCGCAGTAAGAAAGAAACTTGTGGCTTTGCAAAGAAGATTGGCCGAAGGAGACAGTGTGGTAATGGATGGCAGAGATATTGGAACGGTTGTGCTTCCAAATGCAGAACTTAAATTCTTCATGACCGCAGACCCAGAAGTCAGAGCATGGAGACGACTTAGAGAGTTACAGGAAAATGGAAAAGAGGTCACCTTTGATGAGGTTTTAGAAAACGTTCTAGAGAGAGACCGCATCGATTCAGAAAGGGCTGTTGCACCTCTAAAACAAGCCGATGATGCAGTCGTCATTGACAACAGTAACCTCACGATGGAGGAGCAGTATCAATTCATGCTTAATCTGGCAAAAAAGAGAATGGAACACTAAGGATGTCATATCAGATTTTCCAAAAACTCCTTACGTTACTCGCTTTTTCAACAGCATTAATTAGTTGTGCGCAATCCACATCCTATGTGGAAGAGTCTCGGAAGCTTACACCGGACTTCTTATCTGCAGATTCTGTCTGGGTAGACAGTGTTCTTGCGGATTTGAGTATGGAAGAACAAATCGCACAACTTCTTATGGTCCCTATTTACGCAAGACCTGACACAAATGGATGGTCAGAGGCAGAACACTGGGCAAGAGATTTAGGAATAGGGGGCGTGATTTGCATGCAAGGGGGACCGGAATTTCAAAGAATTAGACTGGAACGTCTTCAGAAAGAATCAAACGTGCCCCTTATGGTCGCTTCTGACGCTGAATGGGGATTAGGCATGCGTCTGGATTCGACAAGAAGCTTCCCAAGATCCTTAACCCTCGCTGCAACTCGAAACCCTCAACTCGTCAGGCGTTTTGGGCAGACAGTAGGATTGTCCTTAAAGAAAACTGGCATTCATGTGAATTTCGCGCCCGTCGTAGATGTGAATTCAAACGCGATTAATCCCGTGATTGGCAGTCGAAGTTTTGGAGAAAATGTAGAATTAGTAGGAG
>CAJXHE010000092.1 GCA_913051865.1 uncultured Flavobacteriales bacterium | reverse complement strand
GATATAGATTTCATGGAGTATGGCAAAGCGCTCAGGCGTTTTACGGTGCCCATTTTGCTCGAGGTAAACCTCGAAAATCTCTTGCGCTTGGTTTAATATTTCGTCGCTTGACATAGTCTTTATCGCAGTAGCAAATATAACCTATCGATCTTCGTCTACCCTCTCAACAGTATGAACTCCATTAACACTTTTCAACTTTTCTATAAGATTTCCTAAATGTGTCGTATTCATTACAAGCGCAGTGATGTTTCCTTCAAAAACGCCATCCTTAGATTCCATACTTATTGCAATCATATTGACTTGCATGTCTTCAGAGATCACGGCAGTGAGTTGATTTACGAGTCCGACATCATCGATTCCTGTAATTTGTAGTTTGACTTTGAACTGAGTTTGCGCTTTGCTGGTCCACCGTGCTTTCATCATCCGATACGCATATTTGGAAAGCATATTCGTGGCATTTGGACAATTGCGTCTGTGAACCCGAATACCTCCCATAACTGTTATAAACCCGAAAACATCATCCCCAGCAATTGGGTTGCAACATTTTGAAAGCGTATAGTCCAGTTTCTGCATACTCTCGCCTATGAGAAGCGTATCCTCTTTTGCGTTGGGGATGTATTTTGCGGAGACTTCGGTTCTTTTAGAGGTATCTGGTTGAGGCCCTTTTTCCCATAGTATTTTACCCTGTTTTAATTCATATCCTGTGATGCTATCTAGTACGAGCGTTCCATTTGAAATGAGGAAATACATTTCTTGCGCAGAATCGTATTTAAGTTTTCTATATAGAGAGAGGATATTCGCCTCGATGAATAACATTCCCTTCTTTTTTGCCCACTTTTTGAATAGTTCCTTTCCTTCAATTGATTTTGCCCGCTCAACTTCTTTTAGAGAATGCTTGATTTTCTGTCTGGCATGTGCCGTAACCACGTAATTGACCCAATCCTCTTTCGGCATCTGTTTGCGAGAGGTGATGATCTGGATTTGGTCTCCACTATTCAGTTGATAACTCAAGGGCACAAGCTTGTGATTGACTTTACCACCGATACATTGTGAACCGATCTTCGTGTGAATACGGAACGCGAAATCTAAAATCGTCGCCCCTTTCGGGAGGGTAATCATATCTCCATTCGGCGTGAACACAAAAACATCGCTCGTCGTTAAGTTCATCTTAAACTCATCAATGAATGCGAGCGCATCGTCTTGATTGCTTTCTAAAATCTCCCGGATTTGATTCAACCAGATATCGATTTGATTTCCCGCTGCAGTCTCTTTATTCCCCTCTTTGTATTTCCAATGTGCCGCGAATCCTTTTTCCGCAACTTCATCCATTCGTTCACTTCGGATCTGAATTTCCACCCATTTCCCTGTCGGAGACATGACGGTGGTATGAAGTGATTCGTAGCCATTTCCTTTGGGCAAGCTGATCCAATCTCTCAGTCTGTCCGGGTTAGGTTGGTAGAAGTCCGTCACAATTGAGTAGGCTCTCCAAATCTCAGTCTTTTCTTTCGCTCTTTCTGTGTTAATGACGATCCGTACCGCAAAAACATCGTAGACTTCCTCAAATGTGACTTTTTGTTTCTGCATTTTGGACCAAATACTGAAAATTGATTTGGGCCTGCCTTTAATCTCGTACTTAATCCCTGCCTCTTCGAGTTCTCTTTTAATTGGTGCACAAAAGCTTCGGATAAACCGCGCTCTTACAGCCTTCGTTTTCCTCAATCTGGTTGCGATTAATTCGTATTCCTCCGCTTCTTTATACTTGAGGGAAAGATCTTCAAGCTCACTTTTTATAGCATAAAGTCCCAAACGATGTGCAAGTGGGGCGTACATATACAAGGTCTCAGAAGCGATTTTTTGTTGCTTATCCGGACTCATAAATTGGAGTGTCCGCATATTATCTAGCCGATCTGCAAGCTTGATTAAAATCACCCTTACATCGTCACTGAGCGTAAGAAGCATCTTTCTGAAGTTTTCAGCTTGTGCACTTGTTCCCGGTTCAAAGACGCCACTCATCTTCGTCAGCCCATCAACGATGTTTCTGGCTTTATTCCCGAACCCATTTTCAACTTCATCGAGTGTCAAATTGGTGTCTTCGACAGTGTCGTGAAGGAGTGCACACACTATAGAAGTGGTGTCTAGTCCGAGCTCGCCAGCCACTACTCTTGCAACGCTGATTGGATGGTATATATACGGCTCTCCGCTTTTACGCCTTTGTTCGGAGTGCAATTCAAGTGCCAAATCAAACGCCTTACGTATCGCTTTGCGTTCTTCCCTTGTTCGACTGTTTTTTGCAGCACGTAGAAGCCCTCTATACCTCCTCAGTATTTCTTTCTTCTCTTCTTCTACGTCTATTTTCATTGCGCTTCTTCCTGTTACCAAATCTACTTAATTCATCCTTCGTTTTACTGACTTTGTTGAGGTAATTTCGCAATATGATTGAAGCAAACAACCCCACACTTAGTTCTTGGCTTGAAGTACCTACAGGTCACGACTTTCAAATCCAGAATTTGCCCTTTGGAATTTTCTCCACTTCTGAGCTTTCTCCCCGTCCAGGTATCGCGCTTGGAAATCATGTCATCCACTTGTCAGCGTTGTTTTCATCTGGTTATTTGTCAAATCTGCCCTATGATGAATCAGACTTTTCCAGTGACACTTTGAATCCAATTATAAATAAAGGAAAATCTCCCTCACGTGAGTTACGTGCGAGAATCAGTGCGTTATTTAGATCTGACGCTTCTGAATTGAGAGATTCCGTGTCAGATCACTCTGGTTGCATTATTGATATGTCAACTGTCACAATGCATATGCCTGTTCAAGTCGGTGATTATACTGATTGCTATTCCTCTGAAGATCATGCCCGAAATGTGGGAAAGATGTTTCGCGACCCTGAGAATGCGCTTTTACCCAACTGGAAGCACATGCCTGTCGCTTATCATGGACGTGCAAGTTCCATTGTCGTGAGCGGAACACCCATTCGTCGTCCCCATGGGCAATTAAAACCCTCAGAAACGGAGCCGCCGATTTACGGCCCCTCTCGTCTTTTAGATTTCGAACTAGAGATGGCATTTGTCACCCATCCCGGAAAACCGCTCGGTACACCTATTTCAACATCAGAAGCAGATGACTACATCTTCGGTTTGGTGTTGTTTAATGACTGGTCTGCCAGAGACATTCAAAAATGGGAATACATTCCACTCGGACCTTTCCTCGGTAAAAATTTCGCATCCAGCATCTCACCTTGGATTGTCACATTAGATGCCCTCCAGCCTTATCGCGTTCCTGGACCCGTTCAAAACCCAAAAGTTCTTCCATACTTAGAGTATGAGGGAGATTCACATTACGACATGAACCTCGAAGTGGAAATCACAACCCCAGCAGGAGATTCAAAAATCGTATGCCGTTCAAATTTCAAGCACATGTATTGGAACATGCGTCAGCAGCTCGCACACCACACCGTCAACGGTTGCAACATTCGTGGCGGAGACATGATTGCTTCGGGCACGATTTCGGGGCCTGAAGAAGGGTCTTTTGGATCGATGCTAGAAATATCCTGGAAAGGCACCAAACCTGTTCCTATGCCTGACGGCACAGAACGTCGTTTCATCAACGACGGGGATACCGTCAAAATGCGTGGTTCAAATGGCACAATCGGCTTCGGCGAAGTTTCAGGGAAGCTACTTCCTGCGCTTTAATCATGTTGAATTAAAACAACCTCTTCAAAGACTTCATGAAGTAGAGGTAGTATCCATTTCTCAAACAGGCTTGAAGAAGGAATAGTCTATGCCTTATGATTCGTATTCTGCTGTACAAGCCGGGTTTCAAATCATGTTTCTTTTGGAGTCGTGCGATGTTTTCAATCGCCTTAAACTGGCTTTCAATTTTGATGCGATTCAACGATGAACCGATGGATCCAGATGTCGCATCGGGCACATTGTAATGGGCCGTCACTGTGTTTGAAAATGTATATCGCTCTGACTTGATCATGCATTCGTTGCTGAACTCCCAATCATCATTGGAGAGATTATCTTCGTTCCATTTGATGCTTTTCTCTTCGATGAACGCTCTTGATACAAGCGCGCACATTGTTTGGAAAGGGAATTGAAAAGCTCCCTTGTTGGTTTGAGGCTGCTTACCCCAGTAACGATCAACTAACATCCCTTTTTCTATATGCTGAGCACGACTCACTACGAAATCGAATGTATTTGACTTGAACATCTGAATATCATGCTCAAGTTTGTGGGGGAGAAGAATGTCATCGGAATCAAACCACAAAACATATTCATTTTGAGTGTTCCCGAATCCAAAATTTCTCGCTGCAGGCGCTCCTGTTCCCTTTGAGTCAATGAGGTTAATCGTACCCTTATATGCAGCGCATATTTGCGCGATGTCATTTCTATCTTCGGGTGAAGAATGGTCATTCACGACCGTGACTTCAAATTCTTGATAGGTCTGGTCTTCTAGCGATTTAAGGGCGCGTTCTAATTTTGATGGACGCCCTTTTACAGGAACAATGACGTCAATCATTTTGTGCAATTAATGCCTCCAGGACAGCCTCTCCTTTTGGGATAATGTCATGGAATTCTCTAATCCTAGACGCAGCATTTTCTCCAACAGCCTCCCAGTTCTCCCTGTCCTTCCACCACCTTTCAAGCGCGTTTAAGACATAAGAAAGAGAAGCCGCTTCGGCGATGTATCCATTTTCTCCATCAGTGATGATTTCTGCGGGACCTCCCACGTCAGTCGCCACCACAACCCGTCCTCTCATCATTGCTTCCTGTATCACCAAGGGTAATCCCTCGTTAAAGGATGTGGATATGAGCGTAGAATTGTGATTCCAGATCTGCTCAATGTCATCAACCCACCCGTGAATTTTAAATTTATCCTCAACGCCAAACTTGTCTATCAATATTTTAATTTCCTCTTCGTGAACACCCTCTCCATAGATGTTAATCAAAAGCTCTCTGTCTTGCCAAACCTTGTGCGACATGGCTTGAATAAGAAGTCCTAAACCTTTGACTCTGAGATCTGCTGTTCCAATAAATGCCGCATTTACAACATCGGATGGGGGGAGTATGGTGGCTTCAGCTTTTACAATTGGATTGGCTACAAGTGACGCATTTTTAAAGGTCATTCCAAGTTGCCTTTCTGCTTGTTCCTGAATTCGATGACTTACAAAAAACACTTGGGTTGCCCTTTGTAAAATGCCTGAAACAGTATTCATGTTGTGTTTTTCAAAAACCCAGTTCTCGGTGTTGTTTTGAATGATGATGACATAAGGCTTTAATAGATTTTGGATCTGTATCTGATTTCTACGAACCCCTAGTTCGGCCAAACCACCACAGCTGATGACATACGCATCGGGCTCTGGTCCTCTAAAAAAAGTGTTGTACCTCCATCCAATCAGCTTTTCTTGTATTCGGCCCATGATTTTCCCCTGAATACTATTTCCAGTGAAGCTGGGACGGGAGTGGACCTTCACATTGCAGTTCTTAAAAATATTTACGGTCTCTATAAATTCCGAGTGAAATACAGAAACGACGACATCATGGTTTTTCTCTGCAGCCTTTTTTGCAAGCCCCCTCCACAGTTTTTCAGATCCTCCTCTAAAGGAAGAAGTATTTAATGTCAGAAACCCCAATTTCATGGGTCAAAAATAAGATTTTATTGCGGTACTTTAGGATCTATTATTAATCGATCATTAATAAGTGAAAATACTTTTTTTAACAGACGGTCTAGCTCCATTCGTAATAGGGGGGATGCAGCAACATTCTACCATGATGGTCAAGCATCTTGCGCCACACGTCGACGAGATTACGGTGATGCATTGTGGTTATCCAAATGAAGAACCCGCATCAGATAGTGATGTGTTAGGAGTTTTAGGATCACCGTCAAATGTGAGTGTTATTGGATTTGTCTTTAACGATCGTTCATCATTTCCAGGCCACTATGTCAGGGCAAGCAAGAAGTATAGTTTGAATCTTTACAATAATATAAGCAACGATCTTTCTTCCTTCGATGTGATATATGCTCAGGGATTTACGGGGTATGCATTTTTAGGGAAGCACAAAAAAATAGTCTCAAATCTACATGGACTGAATATGTTTCAGAATTCATTTACAGTTATGGAGATGCTGGAGAAAAAAATCCTTAGATCCATTTCCAAACATATTCTACTGAATTCAGATTATAGTATATCATTGGGTGGGATTTTGACAGAGATATTGATGAAATTAGGAGTAAAGAAAATAATTGTTTGTCCTAATGGTATAGAGCATAGATATATTCAGGAATCGCGTTCAAAGAATGAAGGGGAATTAATATTTCTTTTTATAGGTAGAAATGACAAAGCGAAAGGTTTTCCTATGTTATTGGAAGCATTAAAGTTGATTAAAATAGCAAAAAACATACGGGTCATAGGGCCTTTGCCTGAAAATAAAATAAGACCACATCTCATTACTTATTTTGGAGAGATTAAATCTAAAGACAAGATTATTGAATTAATAGATACGTCAGATGTATTAGTTGTGCCGAGTTTGTCAGAAGGTATGCCAACTGTAATTCTTGAGGCTATGGCAAGAGGTAAAGCTGTAATTGCAACAGATGTTGGGGCAGTTTCAGAATTAGTCAGTGAAGAAAATGGGGTGTTGATAAAGGCTGGAAGTGTCGAGGAGCTTTCAAATGCGATTACAAATATTTCGAAGGATGATCTTCATAGAGCCGAAATGGTCTCAATTCAAAAAGCAAAAA
>CAJXHE010000091.1 GCA_913051865.1 uncultured Flavobacteriales bacterium | reverse complement strand
ATGCCCGGATGGTGGAATTGGTAGACACGTCAGACTTAAAATCTGATGGCCGTAAGGCCGTGCGGGTTCAATTCCCGCTCCGGGTACAACAGATACAAAAGAGCCGCCCCAACAGGCGGCTTTTTTCATGCCCAAAAAAAACAGAACACAAAGCAAAGCGCCTGAGAAAGCGAATGATCAACCTCCCAAGCTTGCTTGAGGAGATTGGTCGCAGCACTATCGAAGAAAGAAGGCAAAGCCTTCAGAGTTCTGTTTTTGAAGAGAATAAAGACCGATTGCCGAATCGGAGCACTTTTGTATTCGTTGCGTAAGCCCACCCTCCAGGATTCACCGAGCCGAGCGAAGTGAGCGCGAAGGTCATTCCCGCTCCGGGTACAAAACGGGAGATAATCGAAAGATTGTCTCTCGTTTTTGCTTTTAACGGCTTATAGAGCGCTTAGGCTGAAGGTTTTAGTTTCGATTTGCCTATGCCGCACTTGGTTTTCTGTCCAAGTAAACGATCGCTAAGCTCGAGATCAACATCAATCCAGCAGGAAGATACTTGATTGCTTCATCGTTTACTCTGAAATGCATGAGTATCGCTCCACACATGAGTGCTGCCATTAACAAGGCGGAAGGAACAATGGATTTTTTGTAGAAAAACCCAACCAACAGTCCAGTCGCAGATAATATTTTTAAAGCGCCAATAATATAGAACATGGTATCATTTAGCCCATATACTGCGAATTCTTGCATCATATTAATTGCATCTCCACCTCTGTATATCGTTTCTTGATCAACTCTAAGGAGCCAGACATTAAGTACCAAGAGTGACACCACCAACATCAGGAGTTCTTTTATATATTTCATTTTAATGTTTTTAAAGATTGCAAGCTTTTAATAAAGATAAAGGAATTAAGAATTAAGTACCCTATTGCTGGCAATGCCTGAATTGAATCATCTTTGATTATAATTCTTACAATTAATGCGCCAGTCATAAGCAGGGCCAAAAACAAAGCACTTACGATGGTGATCTTCACATTAGACCTTGCCAACAGAAGCCCCAAACCAAAAACAATTTGGCTCAGGCCAATTAAGACTCTATAGTCCTCAAAGCCATACCGGATAAATTCATCGATGTAAAATGGAACAAACAATGTTGTGATTCCATAGAATAGATGAGAAGCACCTGAGAAAATTCGAGAAAATAAAAGTGTCATGCCGCGAAAGTAGATGTTTTTATTTTGTTTATGATGTGTTTCGGCAACGTGGTTCTCATTATGCACGATACGGCAATTTGTTTCTGCGTGTGTTTATTTAAATTTATTTAAAATCACGGGCAAATAGACAAGGTCAAAAACAATGGCGAAAATAGCTGATATGCTTGTGATTATGGATAGCTGGGAAACGGATTTAAATTCAGAGAAAAGCAATGGGAGTAAGCATAAAATCACAACTATGGTTGTCTTAATCACTGCCTGTCCTGTTGTGTGTCTCACATACTTAAGCACGTCTTCGTGGTTTGGTTGTGTTTTTTTATAATGAATAAAAGAGCTAACGATGTGAATCGAGTCATCGATGATGAGGCCAAATGCAATCGTGAATATAAACGCATTTGAAAGGCTGATGTAAAAGTCAAAAAAGTACAAGATTCCTACTGTAATCACAATAGGTAAAATATTTGGAACAATGCCAGCCACAAGATATTTAAATTTAAAACCATGAATTGTAAAGATGATGAGTCCAACAACGAATGCTGCAAAGAGAAGACCGAAGATTAGGTTTTTTGTCAGTTCATTGCTGACTGAGTCAAACAGATATCCTATGCCACCATATTTAATTCGTACATGCTTGTATTCTTCTTGGAGATCACGAAGGATGATTTCTGTTTTTTTAGAGCCGATATCCTTCATTCTGCAAGAAAAAACAACATCGTTAGAGGTGTCCTTAAAGATGTACTTGTAAATCAAGTTTTTGGTTTTTGACTCATTGCTGAAGTCAATGTTTATACCTTTTTGTTGAATGCTTTTAATAAATTGGTCGTAATCAATGTCATCTTTGTCTTGTGAGTCGATGAAAATGGTCAGTGGCTTAATCCCCCCGAACTCGTCATCAAAAAATTTAGTTTGTTGGAAGAATTCAGACTTGGGATTTACTTCGTCTGTGAGATAGTTGTCAATTCTTATGTTATTTCCAGCATACAATCCCAAGAGGGTTAACAGGGACATTAAATACAAATAGACTTTATACTTGGGATGTAGATAGGAAATAATCTTGTCGATTATTTTCTGGCTAAAGGTGTTGTCGTTGGTGATGTTAAATTGATGTTCAACAGCAACCGCATATGCGATCACCGAAATAAACAGCGTGATGATGACCCCCAAACCTGTGATCAACCCAAATCTTGCAAGGGGAACCATGTCAACAAGCATAAACGTGAAAAAACTAACCATGGTGGTGATTGAGGTAATGGCAATTGGAACGCCAATTTTTCTCATTTGTGCCACAAACATTTCTTCCCCAGTCTTGAAGTTTAAATCTTGATTGTTGATGAGGTGCATGATGTCAGAAACCGCCACAATGAAAATGATGGCAGGCGAGATAATCATAAACAATTCGATGCCACCAAACAAAACTTGAGACAGTCCCAGGCTTATGACAATGCTGGCAATGACAATAAAGAAGCACGCGAATACAATCTTGTGATTTTTCGTGAAGAAATAAAGTGTTAATAGGCAAATAAAACAGCTGATAAGAGACAGGATGATAAATTCTAATAAAACGTGTTTTTGAAAATATGCTTCACTGGCTGCTCTTCCAGCTAGATAGATGTTATGGTTATCATCTTCGAACAAAGATGTGATGTGTGTGATTAAATTATTGGTGGCTGTTTTGTCTAAATCAACAGTCTCAATAAGAAAGAGGATATTTCTGAGGCTGTCACCGATGAAACGGCTTTCGCTATCAAGTGTTTGTTGAAACTTTGTTTCAGAAGACAAATTAAGTTTTGTCTTCACGACTGGCATAAGCCCTGTTTCAATCACCTGTTTTTCATTAATGAAGCTGAAAACACGCGTAATATTTTCTGACGCTTTTAAACGTGTTTGGATGCTTTTAAACTTGAGCGCCTCGTCAAAATTGACTTTTTCTTTTAATGCAACTCCCAACAACAAAACGTTTTGATCATTGATTTTGTTAATTGAGTTGGTTTCTAAAAAATCGCTATCAGCTAATTCTTCAATGATTCTTTCGGATTCAAAGAACACATTGATGTTGTTCAACTTGATGGTTGAGAGAATGAAAATCGTCACAAATAAAAAAAGAAGCTTGTTCTTATTGCTCCATATTTTTTGATACAGTCTTGTCATGAATTTTATATTTCAGTAAAAAGAGCTATGTGTACTTAAAAATGTAAATTTGTTTGCCGCAAATTTATAACTATAAAGACCCATTTTGTCTCTCAATAAATAGAATGTGCCCCCAAAAAAACCCAATAAATATTGAATGCTTCTCTTGAATCTTTTTATTGACCGTGATGTGAGCTCAAGTCACAATATGGATTATGAATACTGTTGGTATTAGTTGTTTTGTTATAAGATATTTATGGTGTTTATGGTGTATATGGTGTATTTTATGCATCTTAAATTCATGAATCAATGAGGTTTATACTTTTTTTATCCTTTTTATCCTTCAATACAGTCTTTGCACAGACGATCCTTTTAGAAGAAAACTTCTCAAGCACTTCTCAAAGTGGTTTGCCCTTACTGTGGAGCCAGTCTACTCTTTCGAATGATGGAGGTTGGTTGAGTGGCACGAGTAACAGTTTGCAGAGTCAGTACTGGGGTATTGACCCTAACGGCACTTTTGTAGCTACAAATGATGATGCGTGTGATTGCAATAAAAGTGCAGATTATCTAATCACACCTCCTTTAAATTTTACAGGTTTAGACAATGCCATTTTATCTTTTGCTGGTTTTTTCTCAGGGCAAACATTTGAAGGCAGCACAGATGTTGCGACCATTGAGTATTCAATAGATGGCGGAAACTCATGGATTGTGTTGACGGAAATAGATGGAAATGGAAATGCAGACAATACTGTTTGGGAGAATCACAATATAAACCTCTCAGAAATCCTCTCTTACAATGATGTTTTACTTGCATTTCACTACGACGACGATGGTGGATGGATGTTTGGTTGGGCAATCGATGATGTGGTTATTTACGAACCAGTAGGATTAAATGCGGAGATGACCATGTTGAATTTCCCTTCAAATGTTTCATTGGGTTCTTCAGTCAATATTGAAGGTGTCATCACCAATACAGGAACAGACGTTATTGAGAGTTTTGATATTGTGTGGTCACAAGGTGGCTCTATGTCCTATTTACAATCATATGGCAACCTTAATATCTCGTCAGGAAGCTCTTATAATTTCACTCATCAAGATCAATTTGTTGCACAGAGTGCTGGATTATATCCCATTGATGTCGCTGTGACAAATGTCAATGGTCAGCAAGATGAAGACCTCTCAAATAACAGCCTGAGCAATTCCATCATGGTTATTGAGTATGGAGAGATTTCCAGTGGTGGGTTTCAAAGAGACTACATCTATTTTAAACCCAGTAGCGCTCCAGAAAACAGTCCTTTGGTCTTTGTATGTCACGGTTATGGTGGTAATGCGCAAGACATCATGAATTATTCTCAATACAATGATTTGGCGATTGAGTATGGATTTGCAGTATGCTATCCTCAAGGCATTCAAGACTCTGGTGGAAATACGTTTTTCAATGTTGGGTATGATTTCCAAAACAATGAAACGGTAGATGATGTGGCATATCTGGAGGATTTAATAAGCTTGTTTTCAACGGATGGCTCGGTAAATCCCGATGAGGTCTTTTGTACGGGGATGTCAAATGGTGGAGATTTTTGTTATTTACTTGCGTGCGAAGCCTCCGAATCATTCCTTGGTGTAGCTCCTATATCAGGAATGATTATGCAGGACATCATGGACAATTGCAGTCCTTCTCAAAATGTGGGTATCCTAGAGATCCATGGCACGCAAGACAATGTCACCTACTACAATGGAGACTATAACAACCAAGATGGTTGGGGGGCGTATCCGAGCATCCCCGCGACCATAGACTTTTTTGTGGATCTGTATGGCCTGGCATTAAATTCAACCGGTAATTTCCCCAATATTTCTTCCAATGATGGAAGTAGCGTCTCGTATCAAAAATATGGTGTAGAAGATGAGTGCGCCAAGGTTTGGCTTTATACAGTAAGCGGAGGAGGTCATGATTGGCCTGGAGCATATGGAAATATGGACATAGATTCAAGCAGAGAAGCATGGTTGTTTTTTGACAGTCTTTGTGGATCTGGACCATCTTCTGGGTGTACAGATTCTGCCGCTTGTAATTTCAACTCCACAATCACAGAAGATGATGGGACATGTATCTATGCGGTAGACGGTTATGATTGTGCAGGTGTGTGTCTCAATGACTTTAATGGCGATGGGGTGTGTGATTCCATTTGCCCAGAAGACCTTAACTCAGATGGATACATCACAATTCAAGATGTACTCCTCATTCTGAGTGAATTTGGGTGTATCTCATTTTGCGAAAATGATATAAATCAAGATGGTTTTGTCACCGTTGCTGATGTATTACAAGTCCTGAGTGAGTTTGGAAATACATGTTCCTGAAGCGTTTACAGTTTCTAGATGCATGTTGTGTACTTTTACGCAAATTAAATGAAAGAAAAAATGAGATTCCTCTTTTTATTGTCCTTCCTGTCCTTCAATTCGGTTTTTGCACAGACCATCCTAATGGACGAAGACTTTTCAAGCACGCCTCAAGATGGGTTGCCTGAACTGTGGAGCCAATTTACACTTTCAAATGACGGAGGTTGGTTGAACGGATCAAGCAATCAATTGCAAAGTCAATGGTGGGGTATTGAGCCTCATGGTACCTTTGTCGCGACAAATGATGATGCGTGTGATTGCAATAAAAGTGAAGACTACCTGATTACGCCTCCTTTAAACTTTGGCGCTTTAGACAACGCCATTTTATCCTTTGCAAGTTTCTTTTCTGGAGAAACATTTGAAGGCAGCACAGACATGGCGACCATTGAGTATTCTTTGGATGGAGGTGATTCTTGGATCGTGTTGACGGAAATAGATGGGAATGGGAATTCAGACAATACAGTCTGGGAAAATCACAGTGTAAATCTCACGGAAATACTTGGATATAATGATGTCTTGCTTGGATTTCACTATGACGACGATGGGGGATGGATGTTTGGTTGGGCGATTGATGATGTGGTTATCTACGAACCTTTTGGCTTAAACGCAGAGATGACCTTGTTGACTTTCCCTACAAATATCTCATTGGGTGCAGCGGTCAATATTGAAGGTGTCATCACAAACATAGGCGCAGAAACGATAGAGAGTTTTGATGTTGTCTGGTCACAAGGTGGCTCCATGTCTTATTCGCAATCATTTCTAGATCTTAATATCCCTTCAGGAAACACATTTGAATTCAGTCACCAAGATCAATTTTATGCAGAGAGCGCAGGATTATACACCATCGATGTGACGGTGACAAATGTGAATGGTCAGCAAGACGAAGACCTCACAAATAACAGCCTCAACAATTCCATCATGGTCATTGAGTATGGTGAGATCATCAGTGGTAAATTTCAAAGAGAGTATATTTATTTCAAACCCAGTTCCGCGCCAGAAAACTGTCCTTTGGTCTTTGTATGTCATGGTTATACTGGGACCGCACAGGGTATCATGAATTATTCTGATTTTAACAATTTGGCGACTGAGTATGGATTTGCGGTGT
>CAJXHE010000090.1 GCA_913051865.1 uncultured Flavobacteriales bacterium | reverse complement strand
CGAACAGAATTACACGATTCAGCAATGATTTCAGCTCAAGTGAAACCGTCGTAAGTTCTGGATTAAGTAGCCCCGCTGACATATCGTTCGACGTGACAAACAACATTCTGGGCGTTGCAAATAGTGGATCTAATCAAGTGACTTTCCACCAATTCGACGCAGAGGTCAATGGGGTGACCATCATTAACAGCAATGAAGCGTCTGAAGTCGTACTTCTCGGAAACAATTTGGCATTTCAAGTCGCTCAACCAGGAAACTACAACATCTCCGCCTTCACGCTAAACGGGAAATTGCTAGATTCTATAGCCATTGATATCCCTGCGGGAAAAACAAACGTTTCTCTTGAAAGATTGCCCCATACAATGCAAAGTGCCGCGGTTATTCATGTCAGAGGCACAGATATCGATCAGAGCTTTAAACTGGGTCTACGTCAACCTTAAGGCGAAGACGTTTCCATCTTGGGTCGGTCATAAAATCGTCGATATCTTCAAGCAGAATATCCCTGTACTTGGCAGGACTTACATCTCTTTCGAATTTCAACATAAGTTGTTGTCGGAACAAATCATTCACCCGAGAGATTGCTGGAATATCAGGTCCTATTATTCTGTTCTCCCCAAATCTTTGACGCAACCTTAAGGCCAATACTTCCGCTCCCTTACGAACGCGTGATTCATCACTGTGGCTTAAGGAGATTCGAATCAATCGTACAAATGGGGGATAGCCATAGTTTTTACGTTCTAGAAGCTCATGCGCCACGAGTTTGTCGTGGTCGCCCGCGATAACTCTTTGAATCACCCAATGGTCAGGAGAAAATGTTTGAATAACGACCTTGCCCCTCTCTGAAGAACGCCCAGAACGCCCACTGACTTGCGTCAGCATTTGGTAGGCTCGTTCAAAAGATCTAAAGTCTGGAAAAGTCAACATTTTATCTGCACTCATCACGCCTACGAGACCCACATCTTGGAAATCGAGACCCTTGCTCACCATCTGAGTCCCTACCAGAATATCCAATTCATGGTTACCAAATGCTTCAAGTATTCTGGTATGCGCAGACTTGCTTCTCGTGGTATCCAGGTCCATTCTAGACACTTTTGCCTTCGGAAACAGCTCGGCAAGTTCTTCTTCAATGCGTTCGGTCCCTAGGCCTTTTGGCTTGACTGAATGACTGCCACACGCGCCACACTTCTTTGGAGGAGGAGAAATATGATACCCACAATGATGGCAGTGAAGACCAAACATCTTTTTGTGATGCGTCAACGGTATGTCACATCTCTCACACATCACAGCATCTCCACACGCATCACATTGCCACGATGGTGCATAGCCACGTCGGTTTTGGAACAGAATAATCTGTTTCCCCGATTCCAGAGTCTCCGCCATCAAGTCGCGCAAGCGTTTTGAAAACCCACCCCGCATACTGCGCTGTTTGTGCTCTTTCTGAAGGTTCGCAACCAGTATCTCAGGTAACATAACACCCCCATATCTTTCCATGAGGTTAACCCTTGCCATTCTCCCCTCTTGGGTATTCCATACCGTTTCTACAGAAGGCGTCGCAGAACCTAAAACAATAGGTATTTTCATTTGCGCCGACATCCATATGGCAACATCACGTGCATGATATCGAGGGGCGGGATCTTGTTGTTTGTAACTGGGTTCGTGTTCCTCATCCACGATAATTAACCCGAGGTTTTTGAAAGGCAAGAAGATTGCAGAGCGAGGCCCCACAATGAGAGACCCCTTGTTTTCATCGAGTATTTTCAGCCATGTCTCTGTGCGTTCTGAAGCGTTAAATCTCGAATGGTACACGCGAACGGAATCGCCAAAAAACTTTTGTAATCTGACAATAAGTTGTGTGGTCAGCGCTATTTCAGGAACAAGAAAGAGTGCTTGCTGTCCCGCTTTTAGGGCTTCATCAATAAGATGAACATAGATTTCTGTTTTCCCCGAACCTGTCACACCATGCAGCAAAACAGGTTTGCGCTTGACGAGAGCCTGCCTGATCTGCTTGTACGCTCTTGTTTGATGAGACGAAAGGATGGGCAATGATTTGACCTCCCCTTCATACCTCGAGATTCGATTAACTTCACGTTCTTCCAAGACAAATACCTGTCGTTCCACCCATTTCTTGATGACCGAAGCATTTACATCAGCTTGCTTTTGAAGTTTGGTCTTGAGTACAGCTTCTCCTTTCGGCGCCATATCAAGGTAGGCCAAAAGTGCACGCGCTTGTGCTGGAGCGCGCTTTTCAACGCGGTCTAATTCGGCATGTAAAACATCCGCTTCTTCGAGCACCTCTTTTGAGATACTTACATACGTTTTCTTTAAAGATTTGTAACGCTCTTTTAACTCATCTTCAGAAACAACTAAGCCTTTGTCTATTAAAGCCCGTACACTATTTTGAGGATGTTTTACACCAAGACATTCTGCGATTTCTCGCAAATCCATGCCTTCCCTTACATGCAAGGCATTGAGCAAGGTGACCGATGCATTGTTTAATCCCTCCTCGTTTTTCCTGTTATCCTGCGCACCAGAAATGTCGGGGTTTAATCGTATTCTGGTTTTACTTGCCAACTTCATCCCTGAGGGCAACGCCGCAGACACAACATCCCCTAACGCGCATAAATAATACTCAGACATCCACGTCATAAGCGACACGCCATGGGGTGTCAATACAGGTCTGTTATCGACGACTGCCTCTATATCTCTTGCAGTATAGTCAACAGGCACGCGTGAATGAACATCCCACACCACACCTGTAAGTCGCCTGTTACCAAGTGGCACCACAACCCGCATACCGACTACGGGAGGCTCCTCACCGCCTGGCCAACGATACGTCAATACACGCGGGAGTGCCGCGGGCAAAGCAACGTCACAAAATGTCATGTCAGCTTGTGGATTATTATTGATAACATTCGTCATTCAGCTTACAAAGTAACTCCCTAAAGTCCGTAAATTTCTGTTATGTTAAAATGTATTTCTCATCTATCTTTAGGAGACAGTGCTCCAGATTTTTCCTCAAAAGATCAAAATGGCACATCACGCTCTCTTTCAAACTACTCGGGCAGTAAGCTGGCGCTATATTTCTATCCGAGAGATAACACTCCTGGCTGTACTTCTCAGGCGTGCAATCTCACTGAAAACTTTTCTGAACTCACCAAGCACGGCATTCAAGTTCTTGGTGTGAGTCCCGACCCGGAAGCAAAACATCTGAAGTTTATCGCCAAATACGATATCTCATTTGATTTACTGGCAGATGAAGATAAAAGCGTGCACCAAGCCTATGGCGTTTGGGGAGAAAAGAAGTTTATGGGGAAAGTGTTTGATGGCACCCACCGAACAACATTTTTAATTGACGAAAAAGGAAAGATTATTGAGATTATCTCAAAACCCAAATGCAAAGATCATGCTGCAGAAGTCCTTGCAGGGTTTGGACTTCAATAAGATCATCTATGAATCTAGGCCCCTCGTTTACACATCAATAACCACTACGTAAATCCATTACGTACCACGTGAGATATCTTCGCTAAAAACAAATAAATATGGCTTCAGAACAGGAACAAAAATTAAAGGCCCTCCAGCTTACATTGGACCGCCTAGACAAAACGTACGGAAAAGGCATCGTCATGAAACTTGGTGATGAGCCAGTGGAGGCAATCGATGTTATTCCATCTGGATCATTAACGCTAGATCTAGCATTAGGCATCCAAGGGTATCCGAAAGGTCGTGTTGTAGAGATTTATGGACCTGAATCTTCTGGAAAAACGACCCTCGCAATTCACGCCATTGCCGAATGTCAAAAGCAAGGCGGGATTTGTGCGTTCGTCGATGCAGAGCACGCATTTGACAAGTTCTATGCAGAAGCGCTAGGTGTTGATACAGAAAACCTCCTTATTTCTCAACCCGACAACGGGGAGCAGGCACTTGAAATTGCCGACAATCTGATTCGTTCAGGTGCGATCGACTTGTTGATCGTGGACTCTGTGGCCGCGCTTACACCACGTGCTGAAATTGAAGGTGAAATGGGAGACACTTCTGTAGGCCTCCAAGCCCGACTCATGTCTAAGGCTCTTCGGAAACTCACTGGCACAATTAGCAAGACAGGATGCTGCTGCATCTTTATCAATCAGCTCAGAGAAAAGATCGGTGTGATGTTTGGTAATCCAGAAACAACGACTGGAGGCCATGCCTTAAAATTCTACTCATCTGTACGTCTTGACATTCGCAGATCAACTCAAATAAAAGATGGAGACAACGTTCTTGGAAACAGAACGAGAGTCAAAGTTGTCAAAAACAAAGTTGCCCCGCCATTCCGTAAAGCTGAATTTGACATCCTCTACGGAAAAGGAATTTCTAAGGCTGGGGAAATCATAGATCTCGGCGTAGAAGCGAACATCATTAAGAAGAGTGGATCTTGGTTCTCATACGGAGAAACAAAACTGGGGCAAGGTCGCGATGCAGTTCGCAATCTTCTCTTGGACAACCCTGAACTTTTTGAAGAACTTGAAGGGCTCATCAAAGACTCAATCACAACTTCAAAAGAAGATGCCAAAGCCGCCAAGGCTGCTAAGAAGCTTGCTAAAGAAGTTGCTGAAAAATAACTTCTGGCGTCTGTTTTTATTTAGGCTTTCATTTTTTCTTGTCAGCAATTATATGGTTTTCCAATGAATAGACTTATTGTTTTAGGGGTTTTGTCAGGATTTCTTTTTTTGCTAACCAAATGTGGGACGGAACCTTCCTCCACTCATTTGGTTCAAGAGAATTCGAATGGTAACAACCGTGATGTCGATTCATCGGCTTACTTCGAAAGCGCTATTTTGAAAGATGCAAAATCCCCTTTCCCCTACTGGAACCGGGCCGCATGGCATCTACGAAATGCGAGGATTCCTGAAGGGCTTCAAGATTTAGATTTGGCGCTCGAAGCTGACTCTACATATGGACCTGCATGGTCAGCAAAAGCTGACGCTTTATATCTACTGCGCCAATTTGACCCTTGCATTGAACACCTGGATGTTTGTCTGAGTTATGCACCAGAGCACATTCCTTGTAAATTAAGGCGCGCCGAGATGCATATTCACCTTAATCAATATGAAGACGCCTTAAACATCATTAATAGCGCACTCAGATTAGATGATCAAATTCACGATGCTTATTGGATGAAGGGAGTCATATACAGAGAAACTGGAGACATCGAGAATGCGCTTAGTTCATTTCAAACTTCAATCGAAGTCAACCCTTCTTTCTTCGATGGATACATCGCTCTGGGAATTGCTTATAGCGCCACTTCCAATCCATTGGCCGTGGACTATTTCAACAGCGCGATGGAATTACGCCCCAAGAGTGTGGAAGCAAAATACAATTGTGCGATGTACTATCAAGAGCTTATGCTCGAAGACCCATCGGCCAGAAAAATCGTCCTTAACAAGTCGCTGGCCTTGTACCAAGACATTTTAGAAATCGATTCAATGAATGCTTCTGCAGCTTTCAATCAAGGTTTTATTTTCTTAGAGTACTTACAGGATTACAAAAACGCTGATTTCTGGTTTGGTCAAGCCATTGAAAAGCTTCCGTACTATCATCAAGCGTTTTTCAATAGAGGACTTGCAAGAGAAAGCATGGACATGACTTCCAGCGCGCTTCAAGACTACAACTCAGCACTCGAACTGAAACCTGACTTTACTGCTGCTGCAATTGCAAAAGGAAGGGTCTTGAATTCTATGTAGAGAACACTATCTAAAGCAGAAAAAAGGTCGGCTTGGGATATTCCCAGCCGACCTTTTTCACAGTCTTTAAGTTATAGATCGCGTCTTACTTGACTTGATCTACAACAGCTTTAAAAGCTTCAGGGTGATTCATAGCTAAATCTGCCAGAACTTTTCTGTTGAGTTCAATACCAGATTTAGAGAGCTTGCCCATAAAAACGCTGTATGACATTCCGTGTTGTCTAGAGGCTGCGTTTATACGCATAATCCACAGACTACGAAATTGACGTTTCTTGAGCTTACGACCTATGTAAGCATACGTTAAACCTTTTTCAACGGCATTCTTTGCTACCGTGTAGACGTTTTTACGGGCACCGAAGTAGCCTTTCGCCATTTTTAGAACTTTTTTACGGCGAGTTCTAGACGCCACTGCATTCGAGGAACGAGGCATGGGTTAAATGTTTTTAGCGGTTGGTGAAATGACTCAGGTGTTTCCTGTCAAATGCTTTGTTACCAACAACTGGGTTAATTATACCAGAATTAGAAAAAATCAGTTGCAATTATACACAGAGCTGTCTCTTGATGTTTGGCGAATCAGCCTTGCTGACTAATGTGCTGTGGGTCAAGTTACGTTTCTGCTTTGTGCTTTTTTTGGTCAA
This sequence comes from uncultured Flavobacteriales bacterium, assembly GCA_913051865.1. Taxonomy (GTDB): domain Bacteria; phylum Bacteroidota; class Bacteroidia; order Flavobacteriales_D; family Sanyastnellaceae; genus UBA974. The sequence goes on along the minus strand of CAJXHE010000090.1, from coordinate 716 downwards.
AATATGACTTTTAAAAGCATGCTTACGCTTGATTTTACCTGATGCTGTAAGTTTGAAGCGCTTTTTAGCGCTTGATTTAGTTTTCATCTTCGGCATGGCCTTAGATTTTAGGGGTTTAATTTTTCTTCGGATTGAACATGACGGTCATGCGCTTGCCTTCCAATTTGGGCATCTGCTCTATGACACCTATATCTTCAAGCTCGGTTGCAAAGCGTAGAAGCAAAATTTCGCCGCGTTCTTTAAAAACGATTGTCCTTCCACGAAAGAAAACGTAAGCTTTTAATTTAGCTCCATCCTTTAGAAACTTACGCGCGTGGTTAAGTTTAAACTGGAAGTCGTGATCATCAGTATTGGGTCCAAATCGGATTTCTTTAACGACAACTTTTGATTGTTTCGCTTTGATTTCCTTTTGCTTTTTCTTTTGCGCATACAAGAATTTCTTGTAGTCGATTATTCGACATACAGGAGGATCTGCCTTGGGTGAGATCTCGACAAGGTCAAGTTCTAACTCATTGGCGAGTTCGAGAGCTGCTTGAGTAGTCATTACGGCTGGCTCTACATTGTCTCCAACTACACGTATTGATTCAACGGTAATAAATTCGTTGATCTTGTGTGGGTCTTCATTGCGTACTCTACCTCGGTAGGGTCGACGTTTCCTGCGCATTGCTATAGCTCGATCGTTTTAATTGTTCAAATCACTTCGTTAAACGGCAAGC
>CAJXHE010000089.1 GCA_913051865.1 uncultured Flavobacteriales bacterium | reverse complement strand
TAGAGTGCTTGTAGAAAGTGACAAGGTCAGCGATACCGAATCAGATCAACTTTCGTTAGATATCTCAAATCGAATCATGAACGAGATGACCTACCCTGGACAAGTAAGAGTAACTGTAATACGAGAAAAACGTGCAGTCAGCATTGCTAGATAATCTCCCAGTTAAGTATGACTGAACGCACTAAAGAACCTAAGTTTGGCGCTTCCCTCAAGTGGCAAAGTGTCAATGTTACTGTTCAAGTCGTTCTACAACTTGTATTTATTGCTGCCCTAGCGCGACTTATCCCTACGGATGCGTTTGGCATCATGGCGATTGCTTTAGTCGTCGTTGGGTTTATTGAGATTTTTGCGCAAGTAGGAATAGGACCTGCGCTGATTCAATATCCTGAGGTCACAAGGGATCACAAAAAGACTGCGTTTGTTTTCAGCTTGGGGCTGGGAATCCTCTTTTTTATTGGAACATTCTTTGCCGCTCCAGCAATCGCATCCTTTTACGAGCAACCTGTTTTGGTCGAGGTCTTAAGATGGATTGCGCTGAGTTTCATTATTTCTGGCGCTTCTGTCGTCCCTCGTAGTATGTTGATTAAAGAAATGCGTTTTAAATCGTTGTTCTTCTGCTCTTCAACTGCCTTGGTCTTTGCCAACTTAATCCTGGGCTTAACGTTGGCTGTGAATGGATGGGGCATTTGGGCATATGTCGCTGCGCTTCTCACTCAAAACATCCTACTGGGCATTGGCTACTGGATCGCTGCACCTTCTCCGGTGGGGGTTTGGATGAACAAAACTGCATTGCGAGAGATGGTCGGCTACGGTGGTCGTAGCACTTTGTTTAACATGATAAATTACGCAGCTGGAAAGGTGGACACCATGGTTGTAGGCGCCCAAACATCCAATTGGACAGACATTGGTCTGTACGACAGATCATCATATTTAATGGGACTCCCTGTCACCGTTCTAGGGAAATTGGGAGACAGCGTGTTGTTCAGCGGCATGTCTATGATGCAAAAAGAGCTTGACCGACTTCGCGCCACTGTCCTCGCTGCCGTTCACGCTTTAGCACTTCTTGTTTTACCACTTACCGTCCTCTTAATCGTTCGCGCTGAAGATGTCACTGTTTTGATTTTGGGAGGGGATTTTCTTTATGCAACTCCGATTGTCACCATCTTATTTACGTGCGTCGCACTGCGAAGTTTTATAAAAATTGGTGATGCGACCATGAGAGCAACCGATCACTTGAAGATTGGTGCATTCATCAAACTCGCATTCCTTATTGCTGTGGGCGTCGGTTCATGGTGGGCTATGCAGGACAAAAATGTAGAAAATGTGGCATGGGCAGTGACAATTGCCACCGCCTTTCAAACGCTCGCAATCGGCGCATGGATGGTATTGGTAATGAAAATAAAAGGCATGAATCTACTTCACAAGTTGGTTCCCGGACTCATTCTAAGCGGCGTTGTCTATCTTGCTGCTTACATCATTCAATACAACATCAACAATAATCTCTTGAGCAGTGCTAGCGTTCCTGAAATCAAGCATGCAATTGTCATCTCTTCCCACATTCTATTGTCTGCACTCATCACACTACCCCTTGTTTTTGCGCATCCAGAAATAATTGACGGAGGTTCACCTGAACTTCGAAGAAATATTTTTGGGAAACTGAAAACAGGAACATTACACGCTCGACTAACACGTTAATTAAATATTAAATATTACATTCCCATGAAAATGATCATTCTTATTTCCGCATCTGTATTGCTATTATTAACTGGACTTCTAGGCTGGAAAGCATATGCCGGAGTCAACACCTACAATCCCATGAAAAGCCCCGTAGATTTTTATTCTTTGTCTTGCAAAACACTGGATGGCGCAGACTTTCAATTCGAACAATTGAAGGGTAAGCGCGTCTTAATCGTCAATACCGCATCAAAATGTGGTTTCACAAAGCAGTACGAGGGACTTCAGAACCTTCACGACACCTATTCCGGAGATAATTTTGTCATCCTCGGATTCCCATGCAATGATTTCGCAAACCAAGAGTCGGGCACTGAAGAAGAAATCAGTGCGTTCTGCTCAGCAAATTTCGGTGTTGAGTTTCAGATGATGGAAAAAGTCAAAGTCAAAGGATCTAAAAAGCATCCAGTCTATGTTTGGCTAACTTCGGAAGCGGAAAATGGCGTGAGTGACAATTCTGTCAAATGGAATTTCCACAAATTCGCGGTTGACGCGCAAGGAAGTTTGGTTGGATCTATGCGAAGTGGTGTCACACCCTCCGACAAAGAAATCACTGATTTCGCAGCGGGAAAATAATAAATATTTCACATAGAAATGTCCCTGTCATTTAAGACCTTTGCAAAAACTATATTTCGGTAACAAACCATGAGTAAAATCCATAATTTTTCTGCTGGACCATGCATCCTCCCCCCTGAAGTTCTTCTAGAAGCCTCAGAAGCTGTGAAGTCCTGGGGAAGCAATGGTTTGTCACTTATTGAAATGTCACACCGCTCTAAGCCCTTTGTCGCAGTAATGGAGGAGACCAGAGCGCTCACAAAAGAGTTGCTGGGTTTGCCAGATCGATTTGACATCCTTTACTTACAAGGTGGAGCCAGTCTTGCCTTCTTAACTGCTGCATATAATCTTTTGCCCGAGGGAGGTTCGGCTGCTTATTCAGATACAGGAACTTGGGCAAACAAATCTATTAAAGAGGCAAAGCATTTAGGCAACATTGACGTTGTGGCGAGTACAAAAGAAAGCGGATACACTGGGATTCCAGTGACACCAAAAGTGAATGACACGCACAGCTACTTTCACTACACCAGCAACAACACGATTTACGGCACACAGTACAAGGGTGTGCCTACTGAAGCTGGCGTGCCATTGGTTGCGGACATGAGCTCAGACATTATGAGCAAGAAATTTGATGCTTCTCCTTTTTCTCTCATCTATGCAGGAGCACAAAAGAACATGGGGCCTGCCGGGACAGTCATGTATGCCTTTGACAAAGACGCTTTAGGAAAAACTGGACGCAGCATACCGTCTTATTTAGACCTTGGGGTTCATCTCTCAAAAGACAGTATGTTTAACACACCTCCAGTATTCCCTATTTTCACGACGCTACTGACGTTACGTTGGCTGAAAAATCTAGGAGGCGTTGAAGCCATTGAATCTATCAATAATCAAAAAGCGGCCCTTATTTATAACGAAATAGATCGTAATTCACTGTTCACTGGACATGCAGATATCGACAGCCGGTCCACGATGAATGCAACATTTAAGCTCTTAGATGAACGTCACAAAGATGCCTTTAACGAGGCGTGGGCAAGTGCGGGAATTAGCGGTATAAATGGACACCGAAGTATCGGAGGCTACAGAGCCTCTATGTACAATGCGCTTCCTTTAGAAAGTGTCAAAGTACTTGTTGATGTCATGAATGAACTCGAACGTACAAGATGAATATACTCGCAAATGATGGCATCAGCCCATCTGGACTTGAAGCACTGAAGAATGGAGGTCATACTGTTCATACAGACTTCATAGAGGCTGATCAGCTCGAAAGCTTTATCAACACAAACGCGATCGACGGCGTACTTGTTCGATCTGCAACGAAGGTGAGGCAAGTGCTTATGGACGCATGCCCTACACTTAAATTTGTAGGGAGAGGCGGTGTAGGCATGGACAATATTGACGTTGCTTACGGCAGAGAAAAAGGACTGACTGTCTTTAATACACCTGCGGCCTCCTCTCAGAGTGTTGCTGAGCTGGTCATGGGACATATTTTTTCACTTTCTCGTTCGTTACATGCGAGCAACAGAACCATGCCTGTTGAAGGCAATGAGAATTTTAAAACATTGAAGAAGGCATACGGAAAAGGCACCGAACTCCGAGGAAAAACACTGGGCATCATAGGTTTCGGGCGTATCGGTCGCTCATTGGCTGCGTATGCACTGGGATGTGGCATGAAGGTCGTCGCGAATGACATTTATGCCACAGATGGCAATGTAGATATAGAAATTGGCGACATTTCATTTTCTGTTGACTGCCCGCTGGTATCTATGGATGACGTTCTAAGCTCTTGTGATGTTGTGAGTCTACATATTCCTGCTCAGCCAGATGGATCTGCCGTTATTGGCAAGGCACAATTAGACAAAATGAAACCCGGCGCGCTACTCATTAACGCCGCACGAGGGGGTGTTCTCGATGAAGACGCCCTTATTTCTGCACTTAACTCTGGACATCTTGGCGGCGCAGCCCTTGACGTATTTGTGGGGGAACCATCCCCCAGAGCTGATGTTCTATCTCATCCAGGACTTTCGTTGACCCCTCATACCGGAGCGGCTACTGGAGAAGCGCAAGACCGAATCGGACTTGAATTGGCTTCTCAGATTGCCGAACTGGAAAAAGCTCGCGCATAAAGATGGGGAGCCTGATCAGACCATTCAGAATGGTTCAGCCACCTAGGCATTTGGCCCACTTAGTTGCTTCTCGCTCCTACTTAAGTTACAATAAAAAGAGCCTGAAGGACAAGTTCGAACACAACTCCTACAGCTATTTACAAGTCATTAACCCTGATGCAACGGATGATATCGCAGCGGAAAGAGGTACTGTAGATTTCTTCAAAGAAGTCAGGAAGGGATATGATAAATTTCTCGACAGTGGATGGCTTGAAGGCACAGAGGGCCCTGTCTATGCTGTATATCGCCAAATGACTCCCTTGGCAACTTTCACTGGAATCATTGCCGTTTTGGACCTGCCAAAATGTGAAGATGGCGGCGTTTTAACTCATGAACTTACACTAGAGAAACGAGAAGACCTATTTGTCAGTTATTTAGAAACAGTGGGGTTTCATGCTGAGCCAATCCTTTGTGCGAGGAAATCTGGTCATGAAGGCGAAGATGAACTGAACAGTGCCATATCAGATATCACGGAAAGTCGTGAAGCAGATTGCGACTTTACGACGACAGATTGTATTCGACACTCTGTATGGCTTATTCACTCTGAAATAAACGAAGGGTTTTCTAAAGTTCTTGAACCTATAGAAACGCTTTACATCGCCGACGGCCATCACCGATTGGCGTCATCAATAAAGATGCTACACCGTCATCCTAATGAACCTGGAGTTGATCGGATATTGGCCTTTATTTTACCAGCAAAAGAATTGAGTATTCTCGGTTATCATCGAGAAGTAAGAAACTGGAATGGAGATATTCACCGTCTTTTAACTCAAATAAAAGCCATAGACTCTGTACTTAGAATTGAAAAATTAGACACGCAAGCATCGTGCGGTGGATGTATTGACATCATTACAAACCAAGGAGAATGGCGTTTGGTTTTAAAAGAAGACCACTCAGGGACGAGAATTGATGCTGGTTGGCTTAATGATGAGGTTTTAGAACCTTTGTTGGGAATTGAAGATTCAAGAAATAGTCCAAACCTCAAATACATCGCGGGTTCAAATGTGGAAAGTGAGAACACCTCTAAACTTAAAGAGGTCGTAAAAGGTCACAACAACAAGATTGTTTTCGCACTCCACCCTATTCCCATCGATCAAATCATTTCTGTTTCTGATGCTGGAAACACACTGCCTCCGAAAAGCACATGGGTAGAACCTAAACTTAGGAGCGGTTTGTTTGTGTATGAGTTTGGACTACATCCTCACAAAAATGAATAACAACACGATTCAAACAAACATTGATGCGATTCGAGATGCCGTTCCCGAACATGTAACTCTGGTTGCAGTGAGCAAGACGCAACCACTTGACGTCATCGCGAGCGCCTATGCTGAAGGGATTCGAGATTTCGGAGAAAACAGGGTGGCTGAATTGGTTGAAAAGGCAGATGCCTTTCCAGACGATATTCGTTGGCATGCGATCGGACATCTTCAAACCAACAAAGCAAAAGTTGTGGCCCCTTTGTCGCATTTAGTTCACGCTGTAGATTCAACACGCATCTATGAAGCGCTTGCCCAACACAAAAACCCAAAACCTTTAGATGTCCTTCTGCAAGTTCACATCGCAGAAGAATCAAGCAAATTCGGATTTCTGGAAGACGAGCTTAGAGCCTTGTTAGCGTTGTCGGGGGATGGGAATGAAACGTTCGGAAATACATCCATTCGCATCAAAGGACTCATGGGGATGGCGACATACACAAAAGACACGGCACAAATTGCCAAGGAATTCAAAGGTTTACGTTCACTTTTCGAAGAGCTCGCCCCATCAATGGGCGCCGACTTCGATACTTTATCCATGGGAATGAGCGGAGATTGGAACATCGCAATCGATGAAGGATCAACAATGATTCGCGTCGGAAGTGCAATCTTTGGTGCGCGTCATTAAAATTTACAGAATAAAAAAAATACAATGAAAACATTACTACCCGCGTTGATTGCAGTCTTAATTGCAACTCCTACCCTTGCGCAAACCCCATCAAACATTGAGGCTGTTGAGTATGACCCAAATGGGGCGCAGTGGTTTGTGAGTTGTGGTGCGTCAACGATGCTCTCAACATCAGATTTAGGCGACAGTTGGGAATACTTCGGTAGTGCAAATGCTACTCACGGCATGGAGGTCATGGGCGAGGTGTTATTCGTGATTGACAACAATCTCATTCGCGCTTACGACCTAAATACCGCAGAACAGCTTGGTACTGCTTCAGTAGCGGGTGCCGGCTTTTTAAACGGCATGGGCAATGACGGAAACGGAATCCTCATTGTCAGCGATTTCAGTTCAGGAAGAATATTAAAAGTCGATGCGACTGACCCTAGTGACATGAGTGTCGCTACACTTGTTGGAAATACAGGATCGACACCCAACGGTATCGTCGTTGACACAGAAAATGGCAGAGCCGTCATTGTAAACTGGGGAGGCAACGCCGATATTCTTGCTGTAGACATTGAAAGTGGCGCTGTGACAACCATTGTCGACGGGACTGGGTTAGGAAACTGTGATGGAATCGACATGGATTCTGATGGGCGATATTACGTAAGCTCATGGTCACCGAACAGAATTACACGATTCAGCAATGATTTCAGCTCAAGCGAAACCGTCGTAAGTTCTGGATTAAGTAGCCCCGCTGACATATCGTTCGACGTG
>CAJXHE010000088.1 GCA_913051865.1 uncultured Flavobacteriales bacterium | reverse complement strand
TACAATATAGCGCTTAACTAGCGAAAAACCTCGATTAACCCCACTTAGTTTTGTGTAAGTTATTGACATGTATGGGAATGCATGGGGTTCAGTCTTGCATTGGTGATTTTATTTTGTAGCTTGGAAATTCTTGTTCCATTCGTCATTTGTAACCTATGAATTTTATTGCGCTTGATCTTGAAACTGCCAATCCTTGTCAGTCGTCGATTTGCCAAATCGGTATTGTGTTCGTTGTAAACGCTGTGGTGTCGGATACGTGGGAGTCCCTCGTTGATCCTGAGGAAGATTTTAATTATAACAACATTGCTGTGCATGGCATCAAGCCCGAGGATGTCAAGTTTGCGCATACGTTTCCCAACTTGTATGAGTCGCTCGCAATGAAATTAAATGGGAATACAGTTGTGCACCATACGTCTTTCGACAGAATTGCATTGAACAAGGCCTGCGACAAACACGACCTGCCCCGCTTTGATGTGGAATGGGTAGATTCTGCAAAAATTGTGCGCAAAGCGTTGCCTCAATTTTCGAAAAGTGGGTATGGTTTGAAAAATGTGGCAAATTATTTCGGATATACATTTAAGCATCACGATGCGCTGAACGATGCGCTGGCTTGTGCGTTTATTACATTGAGATGTAATGAAGTTATGGTTGATGATAAAATGGAATCAGTGGAGTAACATCCTTGATTATTCCGCTTAAATTGCAAATAAAAAACAATGAATCACCTTCAAGTTTTCTTCTCATCAAAAATGAATGTTGTGTCTGCAGTGTTCGTTCTGCTTCTTTCTTCTTCAATGAGTTTTGGCCAAGACATCTGTCCAGGCGCAGATGTTGTCGTTTCAGCTGAAGGCATGTCTTATTCACCGGCAACGTTAATGGTGGATGTGGGAACGACAGTGGGATGGGTGAACTATGGTGGATATCACGATGTCAATGGCGTGAACAATTCGATTACACAAATACCGTTTTATAACCCCGAAGATTTTTATTTGGCGCATGTTACGGGCACTGAAGCGGGCGTTTGTATCGGCACTCACACATTTGATATTCCTGGGGTTTATTTCTATGACTGCTCTTCATACGGTCATGCTGTGTCTGGAATGGTTGCAAATATTACAGTGATGGCGGTTGTGGCTGGATGTACGGATTATACAGCTTGCAACTATGATATTACTGCCACAGAAGATGACGATTCATGTGAGTATGCGGACTGGGGATACGACTGTGATGGGAACTGTATCATCGATTTGGACGAAGATGGCATTTGCGATTCGTGTCTGGAGTATGATACGATTGTGGTCGATTGTGAATGTAACTTCTTTGACCCTGCCACCTACACCGTATTCTTCATCAACATCGATGAGGACAATTGTGTGTACTTAGAAGATTGTTATTGCGAGTGCTACAATGACGAGGACGGAGATGGGATATGCGATGAGAATGAGGAGGGAACGATCGTAGATGAGTTAGAAGAGCTGTCAGTGAGGGTTTTCCCAAACCCTGTGACCGCGACGTTAACACTTACCTTAAACACTCAATCTTCCATGAAAGTGTTCGATGCTGTCGGGAAATTAATGGCGGAAACAGGTGCAGTGCCGAGTTGGACTTTACACGTAAGCGACTGGGAAAAGGGACTCTACACTGTGACGACTCAAACGGGTGAAACACATAAGTTCATCGTTGAATAGCATTCGGGTGTCCTTCAAATCATTAAAATAATTAGATAACAAACAATGAAATACTTTACAATGCCTATCTCCTCAAAAATGAATGTTGTGTCTGCAGCGCTCGTTCTCCTTCTTTCTTCTTCGTTAAGTTTTGGCCAAGACATCTGTCCAGGCGCAGATATTGAAGTTGCTACGCAAAGCTTTTCTTATGCGCCTTCAGATTTGGTTGTGGACGCTGGAACGACAGTGGGTTGGGTGAACTTTGGCGGAACACACGATGTGAATGGTATCGCAAGTTCCCAAACAGGAGCGTCTTTTAACAATCCAGAGGCATTTTCACTGGGCGCAATGTCTGGCAATGCGTCAGGCGTGTGTTTGGGAACCTACACATTTACTGTGCCTGGTCTCTATAACTATGATTGCTCCATAGGAAGTCATGCTGCAAGTGGGATGGTCGCAACGGTTTCAGTTAATGCTGTTGTCATTTTAGGGTGTATCGATTCTGCCGCATGTAATTATGACGCAGCTGCGACAGACGATGATGAAAGTTGTTTGTTTGTCGGAGACGATTGTGTCGACGGCAACTTGATTGGCGTCATTCAAGATGACTGTTCATGTGGTGAAGTATCGTCTGTCTCGAATCAATTCGACGCGTTGTCGGTCTCGATTTTCCCTAATCCAGTGACTTCGACGTTAACCATCACCTTAAACAAGCAATCTGCACTTCAAGTGTTCGATGCTGTCGGAAAATTGGTGGACGAAACAGGGGCAGTTTCTACTTGGGTATTAAATGTAAGCGACTGGGAAAAAGGACTCTACACAGTTCAAACCCAGGCGGGAAAGACGCATAAGTTTATCGTTGACTAGACTTTGTTGGAGCGTGCGGTGAAGGATTATTAAGTTCATGTGACACAAAATAAATTTGCCATGAGGTTGTTTTCTGCGATTATTCTAGGTTTTCTATATGTCGGGGTCTCTGCCCAAAACACGTATGTCCCTGACGATTCTTTTGAGCAATACCTAATCTGGCTGGAGATTGATGATGTCTTAGATGATTCGGTCCTTACAGCCAACATTGTAGATGTTCAATCCCTTCATTTGGGCTACAGCAGCATTCACGATTTAACGGGGCTCGAAGGGTTCCTGTCTCTAGATTCGTTGACGATTTCTGAACTGCAAAACAGTGACATGTCGTATCTGGACATGTCTTTGGTTCCCTGGTTGAAATATCTGGATTGTTATAACCAAAACGGCCAAATCGATTCCATCAATCTGTCTCAGAATACAGAGTTAAAATCCCTTGAAATTTCAGGGAATTCCATCACTTCTCTCGATCTGAGTAACAATACCTTGCTGGAACATTTGGGCTGTAATTTCAATCAGATTTCTGACCTAGATTTAAGCAACAACCTTTTGCTCAAAGGCATTTCGGTGGCCCACAACAACCTCACAAGTTTGGACCTTGCCCTCAACGATTCCCTGAACGCTTTGGGTTGTTCGTGGAATGCCATTTCAGAATTAGATCTTAGCAACAAGCCCAATCTTGAATTTGTATTCTGTGAGCACAACACCCTATCGGTTTTGGAACTCAATAACACCCCTGAACTGGTTCGTGTCTGGTGTGCTGACAATCAGATTTCTGAATTGGATGTGCTCAACAAACCCAACTTGGAACAACTTATGGCAGGAAACAATCTTTTGTCCTCCCTTGACCTCAGTGCTTGCGGTTCGCTCATTTGGATCTGGTTGTATTCGAATCAGTTGTTTGAACTTAATGTCGCAAATGGACTGAACACGTACATGGCTGGTTTTCCTGGGGGAGGCCTAGAATATATCCCTAATTTCACCGATAACCCTGATTTAACATGCATTACAGTGGACGATGTGGCGCATGCGACGGAGTGGTGGAATACCGAAGGGTACCCGATTTTTAATAACCCCAATGGATATGTTTCTATTGATTCCACGATGTACTTCTCTGCGAACTGTTCAAGTGTATCTGTAGACGACTTAAATTCTTTTTCAGTCCTTACCTACCCTAACCCAGCATCTCACCACATCAGTGTGGACTTGGGTGACTTATCGGGGTTAAAACCTTCAATGAAGATCTATGACGCTTCTGGCAAGCGCGTCTTTGAGACCCAATCCAGTTCCTCAATGACGATTGATATCTCAAGCTTTGCACCAGGAATCTACACCTTGGTGATATCAACTTCTGACAATGTATGGCGTAGCCAAATTGTTGTCGCGCACCCTCATAATTGATGTCAAATCTAGGCTACGCTCGCTCCCACGTTTAATACCTCATATCCAATGCTTCAATTTGAGCCCTATCACGACAAATGGAAATCAGCGTTCTACACGCTGAATATGGCTTGGTTAGAGGAGATGTCCTTGTTAGAGCCTTATGACGAATACGTCCTTAAGAATCCCGAGGATTCCATTATAGCGAAGGGTGGAGAGATCTTTTTCGGGATACTCAAAGGTGAGGTTGTCGCTACTGTTGCGCTCATGCCAACTCCGTATGGTGCGCTAGAGCTAAATAAAATGGCCGTCAAAAAGGAGTGCCAGGGCAGGGGGATGGGGCATGAGATCCTCACCTTTGTTTTGGATCACTGCCGATCAAATGAGGTGAAAGAAGTAGAGTTGTATTCCAATTTAAAACTTAAAAATGCGATCCACCTGTATCACAAATTTGGCTTTGTAGAAATACCGCTCTCAAAAGATTCTCCATACGACCGAGCGGATATCAGGATGAAGGTGCATCTTTGATGTTTGGCAACCACATGCAGTGAGTACCACGAATAACACGCAATCATGGGACGTAAAAAAAAATATGGTTTTTCATTTAGTCTATCGAGACTGCTTGGTATCCAGTCATTTAAACAGAAAGTTGCAAGATCTACAGGCGTTCCGACCACAAAGTTAGGTCTCCAAAGAAAGGTGGGAGCCTCTCTCTTGAAATTGCTTTTCGGAAAAAAATAGGCCATCTAATCAAGAATTACCTTACGAGGTTAGTGGGTACGTCCTGTTTGTATACAAGTGAAGGGATGCGATTAAAGTTCCTTTATCCCAGTTGTTACAAAGAAAAAACCGCCACTGACTTGCGTCAGGGCGGTAGTTCTTTCGTCGGGGCGGCAGGATTCGAACCTGCGATCTCCTGGTCCCAAACCAGGCGCCTTAACCGGGCTGGGCCACGCCCCGAGCGTTAAAAGCGGAGGCAAAGATACTTAAGTTTTTCCCTATTCTAACTGAAACAAGGATTATTTTTTGAGAGATCACATTCATCACATGAAGTTCAGGGGCGGATTGCTTTATAGCCCCTGTTTTCTTCATCTCAATCACAAATCCAAACCAGAGGGAAATAAAAACGCCCGCTGAGCGGGCGTTAATACATGTTTCAGCGGAGAGACTGAGACTCGAACTCAGGAGCCGAAACCGGCTACAAATTAGCAATCTGCTGCATTACCACTCTGCCACCTCTCCTTTAAAAATACCGACATATAAAATTTATTACAAAATCGGAGTGCAAATCTACGCAATTCTCCTAGATTTAGAATAAATATTTAGAATAAAAGCGTTCTTGATTTTGTTAAATCAACTAAAAAAGACACTTCAAATTGTCCTTTTGCAGCTAAAATGTAAATGAAGTTGTATATTTAAGGTCTAAACGAATAAATTATATCAACTATGAAAAATATATTATTACTCGGAGCACTCGTCATGTTTGCCTTCACCACATCTGCTCAATCAGATGCCCCTGTTAAGGTTACGAAAGGTGTAAACGATACTGAAGCAACTGTACCTGCACCCCCAAAGAGCGAAACAAAAGCGTGTTGTGCAAAGTCAGCTACTGGCGAAAAGAAATCATGTTCTTCTGAAGACAAAGCTGCTTCTACTGGCGCTAAAGATGGAAAAGCGTGTTGCTCGTCTGCCTCTACTGGTGCTAAAGATGGAAAAGCGTGTTGTTCTTCAGCCTCTACTGCAGATAAGAAATCATGTTCTTCTGAAGAGAAAGCTGCTTGCAGTGGTAAGAAGGATGGAAAAGCGTGTTGTGCAAAAACAGCCGATGCTAAGTCGTCTGAAAAGCCAAAGGTGAAAACGAAAACAGTAAAGGCAACAGATACAAAAATCTCTAACTAAGATTTCTATCTAATATTCGATTTTAAAGCCCTCATGTTGAGGGCTTTTTTATGCGTCATATTTTGAATGATTTTAGTAAATCTTGATGCATATTTGCACCCTTCTAATCGAGCTGTACTTTTTAAGTGCGATATGGTCTCATAGCTCAACTGGATAGAGCACCTCCCTTCTAAGGAGGCGGTTCGGGGTTCGAGTCCCTGTGGGATCACCAAAAGCCTTGGAGAAATCCAGGGCTTTTTTGTGTCTAAGCCTTTTATTTATTGACGATATAGAGCTTTTGAAAACTCATATTTTAGAGGCTCAAAATACAAGTGAGACCAAAAATGAGACCAATTTTCATACATCTGTAACATTCCTTATGCACGATTGTAAATTCAATGTTTACAGTAGTATTTGGGGTTTTCAATTGTATCGAGCCATCAATATTGGAATTACAGATCTTACTCCAGTGTTGACGCTCTTGGATGATGGAATAGAAATAATACTTCAGGGTTATAGCTCGAGTAATCTCAGTGAATTGTGTATGGAGAATTTTGTGTGTTAAACGTGCGTAACCTGTATCAATTTTCAATAGACTACTCAATATTTAAGTCTAAATTCGTCTTAACCGACACAAAATAAATAAGTTAAGAGTGTGTAAGTCCTAACTGGGGTTACTTTAATTATGGAGTGAATTGGTGTTTTTATTTATTAATATTTAAGTCTATGAGATTTGTTACGAGGAGAGAAATAGCTGATGAATTGAGGGTATGTACTGCAACGTTTGATAATTGGCGTAGAGAGTACGAATTAGAGAAAGGAAAGCGGTTTCCTGGAGAGGTAAGGATAGGGCCAAGAAAGGTTTTATTTAACAGAGAATTGGTGTTGAATTACTTCCATATGCATCATTATGAAGGTTAATAAATTGAGCAAAGAGTTTAAGGGCGTCTGGGTTCCTAAAGCGATCTATTTATTTAAGGAGCTCACTCCTTGGGATAAATTTATCCTGTCAGACATTCACAGTTTATGTAGTTCGAATCAAATTTACTTTAAATCAAACAGTACAATAGGTGAGGAGGTGGGAGTCTCTATTCCATCAGTAAGTAGATCTGTAAAAAAGCTCGTGCAATTAGGTTTAATTACTTCTACATATGATGGTAGAATTAGACATATTAAACAAACGAAAGCACTGATCAAAATGATAAATCAGGCTACTCAATCTGACGAGGCATCTACTCAAATTGACGCGCCACCTACTCAAATTGACGCACCACCTACTCAAATTGACGAGGGGTCTAATCAAAATGATAAGTGGTCTAGTCAGAGAGATGAGGGTGCTAATCAGAGAGATGATTCAGACTCATCAGAAAGATTAGATAGTATACAAGAGAGTAAACATCTTAGTATACAACCTAGTATACATATTAGTAAAGAAGTGGTTTATCCATTTAATAAAATTGAATTTATAGAAGCGTGGAAGATTTGGATCCAAGAGCGAAAAGAAAAGCAGCTCAGAAACTATACTCAGAGAGGGGAGCAGTCAGCTCTCCACAATCTCCAGAAGATATCTAACGACGATTATAAAACAGCAATACAAATCATAAATAACTCAATAACTCATGGATGGCAAGGATTATTCCCTCTTAAAGAGCAAAAAACAAGATTTCCAAAAATTACACAAAACACACTTGACTGGATTAATAAAGGCGGTCGATAGTGTTGCTCGTAAACTCTCTTCTCAAGATGCTTTTTCTGGATGGGTAGGGGGTTAGAAAATTAATGGAAGGCTTCTGTATATCCCAGCCTAAGTCGT
>CAJXHE010000087.1 GCA_913051865.1 uncultured Flavobacteriales bacterium | reverse complement strand
AGATGGGGCGGGTACAAAATCTGCTTTGGCATATATGTATTGGAAGGAAACTGGAGATATCTCCGTGTGGAAAGGGATTGCACAAGACGCTTTAATTATGAATGTCGATGACTTGATATGCGTAGGGGCTACTGGTCCTATGCTCTTGTCGTCAACCATCGGAAGGAACAAACATCTCATTCCAGGAGAAGTGATCTCAGCGATCATTCAAGGCACAGAAGCGCTTCTTGTTGATCTCAGAAAAGAAGGGGTTGATATCATCTCAACCGGCGGAGAAACCGCTGATGTGGGAGATCTTGTCCGAACGATTATTGTAGACTCTACTGTGGTTGCACGAATGAGAAGAGATCAAGTGATTGACAACGCAAACATCGTTCCTGGAGATGTCGTTGTAGGACTCTCAAGTTCAGGTCAGGCATCCTACGAAACTCAATTCAATGGCGGTATGGGAAGCAATGGTCTTACATCTGCACGTCACGATGTTTTTGATAAAACTTTGTTAGAACGTTTCCCTGAAAGCTATGATCCGGGGACTGATTCAAAATATATATATACGGGAGATTGTGGTCTCACAGATGCCATTGAAGATGTTCCGCTTGATGCTGGAAAGTTGGTGCTTTCTCCTACGCGAACTTACGCTCCAATTGTAAAGAAATTTTTGACAGACTGGCGTGACAGCGTTCACGGCATGGTTCATTGTTCAGGAGGTGCGCAAACAAAAGTCCTGCACTTTGTAAATAATGTACACGTCGTCAAGGACAACTTGTTTCCTACACCAGTTTTATTCAAGAAAATACAATCTGCCTCAGGGACTTCATGGGAAGAGATGTACAAAGTATTCAACATGGGCCACAGACTTGAAGTTTACACGTCTGAGGAGGCTGCCGAGGCATTGATAACCATTGCTGCAGATTTTGGTGTCGATGCCAAAATTATCGGTCGTTGTGAAGCATGTTCTCATGGCAGTGTCACGGTATCTGGAGAACATGGTACTTTTAAGTATTCTAATTAATCATGTTAGATTTACTTGCAAAGTTGGAAGCAATTAGCGACAGATTCCGAGAGGTCGAGAAATCAATCGGTGACCCGGATTTAATCGCCAACAATAACGCATACCGCGATGCGATGCGTGAGTATAAAAGATTGGAACCGATAGCTGAGCACTGCAAGTTATTTCGTGCAGTTTGGGATGACCTCGCGCAAGCAAAAGAATGGGCGAAATCGGATGATGCCGATTACCGTGAAATGGGAAGTGAAGAGATTGTACCACTGCAAGCAAAACTCGAAGAAATTGTATTAACTGCAAGAGAGATGCTGCTTCCACGTGACGAAGCTGATGACCGAGATGTTGTTCTCGAGGTCAGAGCAGGTACAGGGGGTGATGAAGCGGCAATCTTTGCTGGTGAGCTGGTCAGGATGTATTTGCGCCATGTAGAATCTAAAGGGTGGAAACATACTTTTGTTTCATCATCTGAAGGTACTGTGGGCGGGGTTAAGGAGGCGGTCATTAATCTGAGTGGAGAGGGCGTTTATGGGTGGTTGAAATTTGAAAGTGGCGTTCATAGAGTCCAAAGGGTGCCTGCAACAGAATCTCAAGGAAGGGTTCATACTTCAGCTGCAACTGTCGCCATTCTTCCTGTCGCTGAAGAAGTTGATGTTGAATTGAAAGTATCTGATTTGAGACGAGACACATATAGAGCGAGTGGGGCAGGAGGTCAACACGTCAATAAAACCGAAAGTGCTGTGCGTTTAACACACCTCCCTACAGGAATTGTTGTTGAATGTCAAGATGGGCGCTCTCAACACAAGAATCTAGAGCATGCCATGCAGGTAATGCGGACTCGTCTTTTTGAAAAAGAACGTCAGAAACAGGATGACGAACGCTCTGAAAACAGAAAGGTTCTGGTGTCATCAGGAGATCGTAGCGCAAAAATCAGAACCTATAATTTTCCTCAAGGAAGAGTCACGGATCATCGAATTGGCTTTACGTCTCATGCGCTCCCAGCTATTATAGCGGGTGACTTAACGGAAGTCATTGAAGCTTTGCATCTCGCAGAAAAAGCAGAACTCTTAAAGAATTTATAAAGAAGTAAAACACCCAAGTTTTGGCACGGATAAGAACACTAAATAATCGCTCTAAACTCTACGAAGCGATACTTGCAAAAAAATCTTACCTATGCGTAGGTCTTGACCCCGACCCCAATCTTATTCCAGCTTGTTTTGGCTCAGGTATTGAGGCGGTTGAAGCGTTCTGTATGTCGATAGTTGACTGTACGCATCATGTTGCTGTTGCATATAAACCAAACCTTGCTTTTTTCGAGCCCTATGGTGCTGAGGGCTTTTCTGCACTTGAGAGAATTATTCAAGCAATACCAAGTGATTGTCTTGTGATCGCGGATGCCAAGCGTGGTGACATTGGCAACACCTCTCGCAAGTACGCTACAGCCATGTTTGACACCCTTGGGGCCGATGCAATTACCGTCGCGCCCTACATGGGTGAGGATTCTGTGAGGCCGTTCACTGACCGAAAAGATCGATGGACCATTCTCCTTGCGCTCACATCCAATCCTGGCGCCGACGATTTCGAGTTCCACGGTTCTCCTCCATTGTTTGAGAAAGTACTGACCAAAGCATCTGATTGGGGTGCGCCTGACAACCTGATGTTTGTCGTAGGCGCAACAAGGCCTGAAGTTTTATCCCGTGTAAGAGCCCTCGTCCCAGATTCATTTCTTCTTGTGCCTGGAGTTGGTGCGCAAGGAGGCGATCTCAACGCTGTAGCTTCTGCGGGTCTTAATGCTCAATGTGGCCTTCTTGTGAACTCTTCACGTGGAATATTGTACGCATCAAAGTCCCCCAAGACTAGGGCAGATTCTTCACACGCATCACGAATTGAAGCTGAAAAACTTGCTTCCAAGATGGCCGTCACTCTGGGGTTGTAAATCAAATCACCACGTGTGCAAAACCTCTGCAAAAAGCTTAGGCAGATTAAAGTGGAATACGTAGTTTAGGGCGTGCTTTTTAAATTCAAAACTTTCAAGAGACTTTACCTTGCCTTAAGCGCGGTAACCATCGTAGTCTTTCTAGGCAGTTTGGGCTATGTATATATCGTAGGTGGATACACCTGGATTGAGGCCTTCTACATGACGGTCATTACGATTTCTACGGTAGGATTTCGAGAAGTACATGAACTAAGTCCTGGAGGGATGCTTTTTACTTCCTTCCTGATTATTTCAAGTATTAGTGCTTTTGCCTATTCAATTTCTGTGCTTACGACGTATTTTGTCGACGGGGAATATCGAAACACATTTAAAGTTGCTAGATTGAAGAAAGATATGGATAAATTAGAAAACCACGTGATTGTATGTGGTTACGGTAGAGTTGGAGAAATGGCCGTTTCAGAACTTCAGGATCACGCCACAACTGTTGTCGTCATTGAAAAAGACGAGGCGCGTTCTGAAATCTTACGTACAGAAGGGTTTTTTGTTATTTCTGGTGATGCAACAAGAGATGAAAATCTTGAAAAAGCGGGTATCATGAAGGCAAAGGCATTAATTGCAACGATGCCAGTGGACGCACATAATCTTTACGTCATTCTGTCCTCAAGAGAGTTAAATAACAAACTGCTTCTCATTAGCCGAGCGTCTCAAATGAATTCAGTGCACAAGCTTAAAGTGGCCGGTGCAGACAATGTCATCATGCCAGACAAAGTCGGTGGCGCTCATATGGCTTCACTTGTTGCGATGCCTGACGTCGTTGAGTTTTTAGACCACATCAGTATTCAGGGAGGAGATTCAATCAACCTTGAAGAGATTTCTATGGATCAATTGCCGACAGAAATGAATTCTTCCACTTTAGGCGATCTTGTAGCTCAAGACAAATTAGGGATTAATATCGTGGGTCTGAAGCGAGCTAACGGTGAATATGAAATTAATCCAGGACCTTCCACTGTGCTCGATGGCGCTTGTAAGCTTTTTGTACTTGGTAATGCTGAGCAAATCAGATCATTTAACAGTATACTTAAATACACACATCCTTACACTTGAGACACTTTGAAGCCTTAACTTTCTCACAATTAAAACCTTTATTCTAAAAGTATGTCTTTATTAAAAAACGTATTCCTTGTCCTGATTGGATTAATATCACCTTTTGTCTCATTCGCTCAAAGTGGATCTATAGATAGTGTCATTGATCAATACATGGGCCCCATTACTCAGACAGTTGAGGATGTGATTTTTTTTACAATCCCAGTGGGTTTCGGAATCCAAGTGCCATTCGTCTTGATTTGGCTGTTATTCGGCGCAATATTCTTCACGTTTTATTTTAATTTCATTTCCATTCGTGGCTTTAAACACGCCTTAGATGTCGTCAGAGGGAAATTTGACAATCCAAATAAAAATGAAAAGGGAGAAGTAAGTCACTTTCAGGCATTGACTGCGGCACTCTCCGGTACAGTAGGCGTTGGAAATATCGCGGGTGTTGCTATTGCTGTTTCTATTGGTGGTCCCGGGGCAACATTCTGGATGATTGTCGCCGGTCTATTAGGGATGAGTGCCAAGTTTATTGAGTGTACTCTGGGCACAAAGTATCGCATTGAAAATGCAGATGGTTCTGTTTCAGGTGGTCCCGCATATTATTTGAGCGGAGGGCTTGCGAAAAAGGGCAAGGGCTTTGGACAGCTTGGTAAAGTGCTTGCAATCATGTTTTCTGTCGCGTGTATCGGTGGTTCGTTTGGAGGAGGGAACATGGTCCAAATCAATCAGGCCACCAAACAACTTATTCATGCAACGGGTGGCGTGGATTCTTTTTTCTATGGCCAATCTTGGATTTTCGGAACATTAATGGCTGTTCTTGTCGCTGTAATTATTATTGGTGGTATTAAGAGTATTGCAAAGGTGACAGACAAAGTCGTCCCTTTAATGGTCGGCGTCTATGTGTTAAGTGCGTTGGTTGTCTTAGGTGTAAACTTCTCACACATTCCAAGTGCCTTCGGACAGATTTTTAGTGGTGCGTTTAACTCTTCAGCGATGTATGGAGGTATTATTGGCGTCATGATTCAAGGTTTTAAACGCGCTGCGTTCTCTAACGAGGCAGGTATCGGTTCTGCGTCTATTGCACATTCAGCAGCAAAGACCGAGGAGCCTGTTTCTGAAGGCATGGTGAGTCTTTTGGAGCCGTTTATTGACACGGTTGTCATCTGCACCATGACTGCGCTGGTCATTGTTATTTCAGGATACGGAGGAGATGGAGCAGCAGAGGCTTATAGACTAGCAGATTCAGGAGAGTTAAAAGCGATTGAGTTGACATCTGCTGCATTCAGTCAAACAATCTCATGGTTCCCTATCGTGCTGTCTATATCTGTGATCCTGTTTGCACTTTCCACAATGTTAAGTTGGAGTTATTATGGCCTTAAATCGTGGACGTATATCTTCGGGGAATCTAAAGTTGCAGACCTTAGTTACAAGGTGTTATTCTGTGCTTTTGTCATCATCGGTTCTGCCATTTCTGCGAAAAGTGTTTTCGGGTTCGGAGATGCCATGATTTTTGCCATGTGTTTCCCTAACGTCTTAGGACTGTATCTCCTTGCCCCAGAGGTGAAGTCAGATCTGAAAGACTATTTGAAACGGGTGAAGTCAGGTAAAATCGTTCAATATAAAAAATAACACAGATTCGTTATCTCGCCGAGACGATGCCTTTCATTTAATTTCTATCATTATTGTTATTTTATTGTCCTTGCTTGCATGGGGAGTAGAATTAATGAGGTCGCCATCACCCAGAGTTGATGTTTCAGAGTTCCTTGAGTTGCTGAACTCATGGCCTGTCGCCAATCGTTTGATTGTCTCCTCATCGGAAATTCTCCATGAGCCAATTGACAAAGCTTCAAGCAATTCTTCCTACGCTAAATCTTATTCTGAATCGACGCGGTCTTACAATTCAAAGGTGCTATACACACCTGCAGTGAAGCCCGAGCCGATGTCGATCAATATTAATGACATAGACAGTATCTCTTTAGAACGTTTGCCGGTATTTGGTCCTGTCTTGTCTGGGCGAACTGTCAAGTATCGGAAACTGCTTGGCGGTTTCGTTGATGTTCGTCAGCTTCAGGAGGTGTATGGATTTAATGATAAATCTTATCAAGTTGTATCAGGATGGTTTAAAGTAGAATCTGACAACGTGGTTCAGATTTGTGTTGATACGGCCTCATGGTCACAAATGCGTAAACACCCATATATAGGATATGAAGGTGCGCGTATGATTGAAAGGTATAGAAGGCATCATGAAATAAACACAATTGATGATCTTCGAGATATGCCACTGATGAATGACAGTACGTGGAAGGTTTGGTTCCCATACATTAAGGTTGTTACATTAAATGATCATTTGTAACTATTCTTAGACTTAACTAACGACATTTGTAAGATGAATTTTAACATAACAGCTGATCAGTTAATGATAAAGGAAACGGTGAGTGAATTTGCGACCCGTCGAATTTTGCCAAATCGGATGATTTGGGACGAATCACAGATGTTTCCCGTTGATATTTTTCGGGAAATGGGTGAGATAGGTCTGATGGGAATGCTCGTGCCTGAAGAATATGGTGGCGCGGGATTGGGGTATATTGAGTATAAGATTGCACTCGAAGAAATTTCTCGTGTGTGCGGTTCTGTTGGTCTAAGTATGGCGGCTCACAATAGTTTATGTACAGGTCACATCTTGCAGTTTGGCACGGAAGAACAGAAAAAGAAATACTTGCCTAAGCTTGCTTCAGCAGAATGGATTGGCGCTTGGGGGTTGACAGAAGCAAATACAGGGTCAGATGCATTGAGAATGCAATGTGTTGCAAAGAAGGAAGGCGAGTTCTGGGTGATCAATGGCACAAAGAACTTCATCACTCACGGCACCAGTGGCGATGTTGCCGTTGTATTGGTTCGTACGGGAGAGCTTTTGGACAGTCACGGAATCACCGCGTTTGTTGTGGAACGTTCTACTCCAGGGTTTTCAGGTGGAAAAAAAGAAAACAAACTGGGCATGCGATGTAGTGAGACTTCGGAAATGGTTTTCGATAACTGCAGGGTTCATGAATCCCAAATACTTGGAGAAGTTGGGGAAGGGTTTATACAAGCGATGAAAGTACTTGATGGTGGACGGATAAGTATTGGTGCGATGAGCTTAGGTATTGCTCAAGGTGCCTACGATACAGCTTTGGCTTATTCAAAAGAAAGAAATCAATTTGGTCAAGCGATCTCAAATTTTCAAGCCATTGCCTTCAAATTAGCAGATATGGCAGTGGCTATTGAGATTTCAGACTTGTTGTTATTGAAAGCTTGTGCATTAAAGAATGCCGGTAAGCCATGTACTTTGGCAAGTGCCATGGCAAAGTATGAGTCAAGCGAAGTCGCGGTAAAGGTTTCCACGGATGCTGTTCAAATACTTGGTGGTTATGGATATACCAAAGATTTTCCCGCTGAAAAGTACTACAGAGATTCTAAGCTGGCTACCATAGGAGAGGGGACTTCAGAGATTCAAAAATTAGTGATTGCTAGAGAATTGGTTCGGTAAATAGTTTCAACTATCTTTGCACCTCAATTTTTTGATTATGCTCAGTATCCCAGTAAAAGAAAACGACAATATAGAACGTTGTTTAAAGCGCTTTAAGAAGAAATTCGATCGCACTAAAAAGATGAAGGAACTTAGAACTCGTCGTGAGTTTGTAAAGCCCAGTCTCTTAAACCGTGAGGCCCGAAAGAAAGCGGTCTACAAAAATCTTAAGTCAGCCAATCAGGATTAGCTGAACTAAAACACTGTCTCAGTGTGTAATAATTATATTTTCGACGAATTGCTTGTTTTTGTCGATAAAAATAGCGAGATTGCAGCGCCTTCT
>CAJXHE010000086.1 GCA_913051865.1 uncultured Flavobacteriales bacterium | reverse complement strand
TTGCGGTCTGGACGAGACTCGAACTCGCGACCCCATGCGTGACAGGCATGTATTCTAACCAACTGAACTACCAGACCAGTTTTGGGTTGGGTTCCCTTTCGGGAGGCGCAAAGATAAGATATCCTTTCCCTCTCTGCAACGTTCTTATCTGAAAAGTTAAAAAAGTTTCTTCCGCTTTATGAGGTACCGCGCAAGAACAGGGACAGGACCCTCGGCAATATCAACATCTACCCAATCGATTCCGTGGGCACCACATCTGGTGGACAGTTCTTTACGTAACGCCCCCATGCGAGAGATATAGTGGTCACGAACTTCGGAAGGATGAAGCTTAAGCTCTGCGCCGGTTTCGAGATCCACAAATCTCGTAGGGCGTTCTGGGAAATCAAAGGCCACTTCGGTGGATTTGTCGAGCACGTGAAAGACGACGACCTCGTGCTTGTTGTGGCGCAAATGGTTGAGCGCGTCAATCGTCGCGTCGAGATCTTCGGACTTGTCAAGCATATCGCTGAACAGGATAATCAAAGAGCGACGCGAGGTCGCTTCCGCGATTTGATGTATAGCCGAGATTGCAGAGGTACCCTGCTGATCATTCGTTTCCAGAATATCCTCGAGCTTATGATAAAGCAGTCTGTGGTGAGACATACTCGATTTGGCACGCGTTTGTAAATCCAGGGAATCGGAAAATAAACTGAGGCCCACCGCATCGCGTTGACGTCGAAACAATTCGATAAGTGCAGCCGCCGATTCTATAGAATACTTGAGCTTATTCATCTTGGGGCCGTCGAGTGTTACCTCGGAGGGGTATCGCATCGAGGAAGAGCAATCGATGACGATTTGGCATCTCAAATTCGTTTCCTCCTCGTACCGTTTGACGAACATCCTGTCGCTTCGTGCAAAAAGCTTCCAATCGATGTGGCGCGTAGACTCTCCAGGGTTGTAAATCCTGTGCTCTGCAAACTCCACACTAAACCCATGGAATGGGCTTTTGTGGAGCCCCGTAATAAACCCCTCGACGGCTTGTTTTGCGAGAAACTCTAAGCGACCTAATCGCTGCTGCATTTCGGGGTTGGGACGGAGTGCCATGATTGGATTAATGAGTTACAAAGTAGATATAAAAATCCCCACCTAAGATAGGCAGGGATGATTTATTTTCTAATTAATTCGGAACAAACGCGAAGGAGACTCGAAGGAGACAACGCGTCTTCTACAACATCGACTCAATCTTCTCCTCTAAAACATTCTTTGGAGAAGCACCCACAGACTTATCTACCACTTCACCGTCTTTAATAAAAAGGATGGTCGGGATATTTCGGATGCCGTATTTGGCACTTAATTCAGAGTTGTTGTCTACGTTGACCTTGCCTATGACAACCTTGCCTTCGTAATCATTTGCTAGCTCTTCCACTACAGGACCGACTACTCTACATGGTCCACACCATTCTGCCCAAAAGTCAACCATTACAGGCTTGCCACTGTTTATAGCGACTTCCTCGAAATTGCTGTCTGTAAATTCTACTGCCATGATATAAATATTAAATTGTATAGACTCGTTATATGTTCAAAGATATTCGCATTAAAGGAACCTACAAAGCCAAAAAGTTAAAATACATTGTCAGTTTTTCACTATTGATTGTCACATTTAGTGAACAAGTTCTGGATGGAATTCAATATGACTTCCTTAGGTCAAACTTGTATTTTGCGATTCCCGGTGCACAAAGGTCATCGAGTTCGCTTAGGAATGAACTTGTGACATCAATTTTTGCCGCACGACTGGGCATTTCAACTTTTGATTCTCCATCAAAAATATCTAACGTCAAACCCACCGTTCCCGGAGAGCCTTTAATCGCGAGTTCAAGCCTGTCAATCCAATCGGCATCTAGCGTCTCCAGATTCAAACTTATACGGACTCTTTCCAGTCGTTTCTTCCTTGTGTCAGCAAGCATCGAAATACTTGAAAGCCTGAATTCAGAGCCCGGATCCCCTACCGTATCCTTCCAAACCCTTCTACGTTGCACGCTTCCCGAAACCATGACCATCCACGCTTCAACCATATAGTCCTTCAGGTTGATGTAATCCTCCCCGAACAGCGTAAACTCCTGTGAACCGTGATAATCTTCCAGCGTAAACTTCCCCCATGGCTTGCCTGCTTTACTTATCCGATGTTCCACTTTGGAAACCAAACCTCCAAAGTTCATCTTCCTCCCCCTGTGGGGATCCATTTCCTCTAGAATCTGCAGCCCCCCTTTTGTCGTCAGGTAATTCATTTCAAACCTGAATAAATCTAGGGGGTGGCCACTGATGTATATCCCCACAACATCCCTTTCTCTATTCAATTTATCCATCTCCGCCCAGGGCTCAGCCTCCGGAATCACAGGTTCTGGAATTTCAGCTTCATCTCCCCCTCCGAACAGACTTACCTGAGCGGATTCTTCACTTGCGCGTAACGCTTGTCCATACTTAATCGCAATCTCTATAAGTGACCGATCCTTCTCGTCTCTGGCAAAGTATTGCGATCTGTATATATCATCTCCTCCCACCTTCTTAAAGGCGTCAAACCCCCCTCCTACAGCAAGCGCTTCAAACACCCTTTTATTGCAATCCTTGAGACTTACGCGCTTGGAAAAATCGAAAATCGACGTGTATCGATTCAGCTTGGGCGTTTTTGACGTCGCTTCACCCGCTTCTTGTCGGTTTTCTATGATTGACAATACTGCGCCCTCGCCTACACCGCGTATCGCTCCCAGCCCAAACCGTATTGCTCCAGCTTCGTTTACCGCGAACTTAAAGCGTGACTCATTCACATCCGGACCGAGCACATCGATTCCCATTCTCCGTGCCTCATCCATAAACGCCGTTGTTTTCTTGATGTCGTTCATGTTGTTCGACAGCACGGCAGCCATAAATTCTGCGGGGTAATTTGCCTTCAGGTAGGCGGTTTGGTAGGCAATCCAAGCGTAGCAGGTAGAGTGAGATTTGTTAAACGCATAGGAAGCAAATGCCTCCCAGTCCGTCCAAATCTTTTCTAATTTGACCTGGTCATGACCTTTTGCCATACCCTGCTCAAGAAACTTCGGTTTCATTTGCGCAATCAACGCTTTCTTTTTCTTTCCCATCGCTTTCCTCAGCGTGTCGGCCTCACCTTTTGTAAAGTCTGCGAGTTTTTGGGAAAGCAACATCACTTGCTCTTGATACACGGTAATCCCATAGGTCTCCTTCAGATATCCCTCACATGCATCGATGTCGTATTCGATTTTTTCTGTGCCGTGCTTTCTTCTAATAAAAGAAGGGATATACTCCATAGGTCCAGGCCTATACAGTGCGTTCATCGCAATTAAATCTCCAAATTCAGTAGGCTTTAACTCTTTCAGGTTCTTCGCCATCCCTTGGGACTCATACTGAAAAATGGCCACCGTATGCCCCCTTTGAAAGAGCTCATAGGTTTTTGAATCATCCAAGGGGAAGGTTTCGGGATCCAAGGTTACGCCACTTCTTTCTCTCACATTTGTTACCGCATCCTTAATGATGGTCAATGTTCTCAAACCGAGGAAATCCATTTTCAACAGTCCAGCATCCTCCGCAACATGGTTGTCAAACTGAGTGCATACCATTGCACTGTCCTTCGCTACAGAAACAGGAACGTAGTCTGTGATGTTACTCGGTGTAATGATCACCCCACAGGCGTGAATCCCCGTGTTTCGCAACGATCCTTCAACCACACGTGCTGTATTCACCGTCTGCCCTTCTAAACCAGGTTTTGCAGCTATTTTCTTTAATTGGTTAATCAAGTCCAAACCCTCCGATCCGTTTGCCAATTCTTTGAGCGGCTTGTCGCCCAAAGAGAAGATTTTCTTAAGCGAAATATCTGGAACGAGTGGGATTAGTTTTGCAATGCGGTCCGCATCCTGAAGTGGCAATTCTAAAACACGTGCCGTATCTCGAATGGCGGACTTCGCAGCCATTTTACCGTATGTGATAATTTGGGCCACTTGGTCAGATCCATATTTTTCAATGACATAATCGATGACCTTCCCACGACCTTCATCGTCAAAGTCAATATCGATATCGGGCATACTCACACGGTCTGGATTGAGAAATCTCTCGAAAAGCAAATCGTATTTAATCGGGTCGATATTCGTAATCCCTGTACAGTATGAGACTGCCGATCCCGCCGCGGAACCTCTACCAGGCCCCACACTGACGCCCATCTCTCTTGCAGCCACAATAAAGTCCGCACATATCAAAAAGTAACCGGGATATCCGGTCTTTTCTATAATGGACAGCTCAAAA
Source organism: uncultured Flavobacteriales bacterium (assembly GCA_913051865.1). Classification (GTDB taxonomy): domain Bacteria; phylum Bacteroidota; class Bacteroidia; order Flavobacteriales_D; family Sanyastnellaceae; genus UBA974. Next base: position 3,807 of record CAJXHE010000086.1, on the reverse strand, counting down.
TCTAATCGCTCAACATATTTCTCGTCCAACGTATCGCCCCAATGCTTCTTCGCCCCGATATAGGAGATATGTCTCAAGTACGCATTCTCCCCCCTCTTGCCTCCATCCTTCTCATCTTCCGGGAACTTAAACTCCTCGGGGATATCAAATTCAGGAAGGAGAATATCTCGTGCCAATTTATATCCCTCAAACTGGTCGACCAACGTCTCGACGTTTTTAATTGCGTCAGGCAGATCCGCAAACAATTGCTTCATTGCATCTTGAGGCTTGTAGTAGAATTCATTGTTTGGAAAGCCAAACCGATATTCTCGCCCCCGCTTGCCGATATATTTCTTAGGCTTACTGACGTTTTGAGCATCTCTTACACAAAGCAAAATATCCTGCGCCTCATTCTGTTTGGCATCTAAATAATATGTGTTATTTGCAGCGACATACTTTACATCGTGCTTCGCACACATACGCAACAAAAATGCGTTAACGACAGCCTCCTCTTCCAATCCATGTCGGTTGAGCTCTGCATAGAAGTTCTCCCCCAATAAGTTCTTCCAGTAAACAAAAGCTTCTTCAGCTTGACTCTCGCCTACATTTAAAACCTTCGACGCAATCTCTCCAAACAATCCACCACTCAGCACGACAAGGTTTTCCTTGTATTGCTCTACAAGCTTCCGATCCACTCTCGGAACGTAGTAAAAACCATCTGTAAAAGCATGAGATGAGAGCTTGACCAAATTGTGATACCCTTGCTTGTTTTTTGCCAAAAAAACCAAGGAATGTCCGTCATCTTTGTGACTCCTGTCATGCATGTCGTCACACACATTTAACTCAATCCCAACGATGGGCTTAATCTTGGCTTTGTTTGCTGCTTTTACAAGTAAAAAAGCGGACATCATATTACCTGTATCGGTAATCGCACAAGCTGGCATCCCATGATCGACGGCTGCTTGAACGATGTCCTCCACCTGCCCCACACCTTGTAGAACACTGAACTGGGAATGCGTATGCAGATGGCTGAACTTGACTTCATCCAGGTCATTCGAAACGTTCGCGCTTTGCGCAGGCGGAAGTTTCAAATCAGGTGCGGCGTTTGCATCTCCTGCAACATTGAAATTCGCCGCTTCAAGTTTAGGTGCTTGGTATTTTATTTTCGATACGTCCCCGATCTCAGGACGTTGAATCACGCCGAGTTTACAGAGCTCGAAAAAACATCGTGCCGTTGCATCCACATCATATGCCGCATCATGGGCATCGCCAAATCCTTTCTTAAATAACTTCGTATAAAGCTCTGTTAACGTCGGCCATTTAAATTTACCTCCCCGTCCTCCGGGTATCGCACAAAACGCAGTTGCTTCTTCTTTAGAGTCTATCGAGGCCAAGCCTGTCAGCCCTTCAAAGGACTGACCCAATCTGTGGAGTTCTGCACCGACGATATTTACATCGAATTCAATGTTGTGCCCCATGATATACGTTGCACTTCCGAGGTCTTTTTGAAACGCCTCCATCACCTCTGCAAGAGGCACCCCTTCTTTTTCTGCCCTTTCAGTCGTTATCCCATGAATTTTTGCACTTTGAAACGGGATCGTAAATCCATCAGGACGTACAATGCTATTCCCCCTAGAAAGCAGCTTACCTGTCGAATCGTGGAGCTGCCAAGCAAGTTGAACCAACCTGGGCCAATTGTCTGAATCAGTCAGCGGAGCATTGTAATTCTTAGGCAGACCTGTGGTCTCTGTATCGTAGATTAAAAACATCGCTCTAACCTACTTATATTCTATCAAAATGCCCCAAAAAACCTGTTTATGTTTTAAACATATTATCCCTATCTTTAAGAGATGAATAAGATGTTGCTTCTGTTCGTGATTTTTTATGCTGGTTATCAAGCGAATGTATTTTCTCAACAACCATGTGATTTGCCAAATGTGGAGATTACAGCAGAACTTACGACAGGGATATGGGCAGAAGAAATTGTATGGCACATTTTTAATGACAGCGACGAACTCATCGCGGGTCCCTTTTCTGGATTCGAAGACAACACCACATATACCCAAACACTCTGCATCGGATTTGGATGTTATTACGCATTGCTGGAGGATTCCTACGGAGATGGTTGGCAAGGTGGGAGTATTGTGTTCTTCTCTTCAGAGATCATCTCGGGAACTGTCACTGGGTCATCTGAGACCATAGATATATCCACGGATCCGAGTTGCGGCATTTTTCAATGTGAAGCAGGAACTGGAGATCGATATGATGCGACGATAAGTGCAGATTTGTATGGCGAAGAATTGATGTGGGAGGTTTTAGATTCTGAGGGAACTCAAGCAGCTGGTCCATATGGGAATTTCGGGGAATACGTGACGGGGCAAGTCTCCAATGAGAGTTTCTGTCTTAATCCTGAGTGCTATACTGTTGTCATGTATGACGCTTATGGAGATGGCTGGCAAGGTGCAGAACTTACCATCACTGACTCCTCTGGGGTTTTGATGGGGTCTGGCTTAGTGCCCACAGTGCCCGGAGACGTGTTCTCGTTTGCACTACCTCTCGGTGAAGAATGTCCTATCTCAGGATGCATGAACATTGACGCGTTTAACTACAATGCATCCGCAAACGTGGACGATGGAAGTTGTATGCGAAGAAGCGACAACGTAACGCTTGTATCCACCTGGACAGATTCGAGTTTGCCTATTAACGGTTTTGGTGGGGCATATAATGATGTGGAAGGATTAGAAGTGGGCGGCGTGGAATATGCGATTGTGGCCTCAACACTCGGATCACATATCGTAGATATATCCTCTAATAATGGAGAGACCTCTGAAGTCATTTTTTTACCTGGAGCTGATGGAGGTTCGTTTGTAACCCATAGAGATTACCACATTGACGGGACATTACTGTTTGCAGTATGTGACCAAGGGGCCAGCAGCCTTCAGATTTTTGACTTGAGTGAATTACCTGGGGCCGTAACAACATTGTACGATTCAAATGAATATTGCATCAACGCTCACAATGTCTTTGTCGATAATAACAGCGACTTACTTTACTTATGCAGCAATTCCTTCGCAGGGAACAATACCTCGGTAAAAGTCTTAGACGTTTCTTCACCCACCTCTCCTGTTGAATTCACGGACCTTTCTCCATGGATAAATTATTGTCACGACATCTATGTGGAGAATGACACCGCTTGGATTAACTCTGGCGCGGCGGGGCTTTTTGTGATGCATATCGATGAAACACCCTCCGTTATTGGAACCCTGACAGACTATCCATTCCAAGGCGGGAATCACAGCGGATGGTGGATCCCCGAAGACCATGTCTACGTACTCGCTGATGAAACACACGGATCACCTCTAAAAGTCATCGATACTCAAGATTTAAGCGATCTTCAAGTGGTTTCGTTGTTAAGCTCCGAGGTGAATCCTGAGTCTATTCCCCACAACATGATGATGCGAGATGGATTGGTATTCGTGTCCTATTATCATGACGGATTACAAGTATTTGATGTCAGCACGCCTGAAGAACCTAAAAGGATCGCGTGGTTTGACACCTTTATAGAAACCTCACACGCAGGATTTGCAGGTGCTTGGGGTGTGCATTCTGCGCTTCCCTCGGGGAAAATTTTAATTAGTGACATTAAAAATGGTCTTTTCGTTCTTGAATTGGCCGCTGAAGTAACTGAGGTTTGTCCTTCAGTGCCTCTTGAATGGAATGATTTAACCGTCGATGCTGATGGCTACTACTCCACTGAGGTAGCTGATGCTGTTTGGGGAACTGATATCGCGCTGATGATTGCAATGATGAATTCTGACGTCTGCCCAG
>CAJXHE010000085.1 GCA_913051865.1 uncultured Flavobacteriales bacterium | reverse complement strand
ACCCAACCTATTTCTCTTAATGTATCAACTCTGGCAGCTTCTAGCATGGGAACATAAGAACCATGATAAACCATATCCATTCTGTCAGTATCAGAATATCGGACTCTGTGATTGATACAGAAACGACGCTTATCGCCCATTTTTAACCAACAAGAAGAAAAATTTTGACCCATAAAACAAAAATAATGCCCTTATCAACAAAAAATTTAACGATAAATAAAAATAATTCACATCACAAATTGCACAAAAAAGGAGGAAATAAAATTTTAAAAAAATGCGTCAGTTTAGTGATAATAATTTGACTATAAATGTTAAAATGCTGTTTTTCAAATATTGAACTGCAACTTGCTAAACCTTTTTAAACCTATAAATTATATGAATCATATAATCCATATAAAATCACTCAACATAAAACAAATCTAAGATTCAAACTTTTTATAAAAACAATAGGGAGTCGTTTTTTTTTTACAATTGTTTTGTCAAATATTGCAATCTCAAATCACACGAAGAAAAAATCAATTTTCATGGAACAAGACCACAACAAAGTTTGGGCAAACTGCCTTACTGTTATCAGTGACAATATCAGTACTCAAGCTTTTAAAACGTGGTTTGCTCCTATAAAACCGATAAAGCTATCTGAAAGTGTACTTACGATTCAAGTGCCGTCCCAATTCTTTTACGAATGGCTTGAAGAGCATTATGTGTCTCTACTACGCAAAACCGTTCGGAAAGAATTAGGCCCGGACGCTCGTTTGGAATACAGCATTATTATGGAACACTCACTTGAAGGAAATCAAGCGAGCCCATACACAGTTAAGGTGCCTACATCTCATCGTGCAGCTACGCGAAATCATGCCGTAAACATGCCAGTTGTTGGTGAGCCCGCCCCTATCAAGAATCCTTTTGTGATTCCTGGCTTAAGAAAACTGAAGATTGATTCCAACTTAAATCCGAACTATGCTTTCGATAACTTTGTCGAGGGGGAGTGTAACCGACTTGCAAGATCTGCAGGATTTGCTGTTGCAAATAAACCTGGTGGAACAGCCTTCAATCCACTACTCATTTATGGTGGCGTAGGACTTGGAAAAACACACTTGGCTCATGCGATAGGTATTGAAATAAAAAACCAAGCGCCAGACAAGACTGCTCTCTACGTTACCTCTGAACGATTTACACATCAATTTATTGATTCTGTCAGGAACAATACAGTCAACGACTTCAGTCACTTTTATCAGATGATAGACGTACTGATTATTGACGACGTACAATTCTTCAGCGGAAAGGAAAAGACTCAGGATGTATTCTTCCACATCTTCAATCATCTGCATCAGACCGGCAAGCAATTGGTCCTCACAGCTGACAAGCCCCCTGTTGAAATGCAAGGAATGGAGCAAAGACTGTTAAGCAGATTCAAGTGGGGACTTAGTGCCGACTTGCAGACTCCTGCTCTAGAAACGCGTATGGCCATTCTCGAAAAGAAGATGTACAGCGATGGCATAGACATGCCAAGAGAAGTTGTTGAATATCTCGCGTACAGCATCACGACTAACGTCAGAGAGCTAGAAGGTGCATTAATCTCATTAATCGCCCAAAGCAGCCTTAATAAGAAAGCAATCACGCTTGATCTTGCACGTCAAATGATTGACAAGTTTGTCAAGAACACAGCACGAGAAGTAAGCATCGATTATATTCAGAAAGTGGTGTGTGACTACTTCGATCTTCCGATTGAACTTCTCAAGTCGAAGACACGCAAGCGAGAAATCGTTCAAGCGAGACAAATCGCGATGTACTTCTCTAAGAAGATGACCAAATCATCTTTAGCAAACATCGGGCTTCATTGCGGAGGCAAAGATCACGCTACCGTGCTCCATGCTTGTAGAACTGTAAATAACCTTAGTGAGACAGACAAGCACTTTAGAAAATATCTAGACGACCTTGAAAAGAAACTATCGATACACTAATATCAACGGGACCTGATTGGGTCCCGTTTTTTTATGCCTAAAACTTCCCATAAAATACTCGCTGTATGTCTTGGCAATATTTGCCGATCGCCCATCGCACATGGACTTATTGAACACCATGCGCTTAGGTTAAGTCTTAATGTAGAAGTCGATTCCGCTGGGACGATTGACCATCACAGTGGGAATCATCCAGACCCCAGATCAATCGCTCTCATGAATCAAAACAACATCGACATCTCGAATCAGAGATCGAGGATTTTTTGCCGAGAAGATTTTAAGCGATTCGATTTAATCTTGGCGATGGACAAACAGAATCTTTTAGACCTGTATTCTCTTGCCCGAAATGAAGAAGAAAAAAAGAAAGTCAAACTCGTACTTGGTGATGCCGATGTCCCAGATCCATACTATGGTGGAAACGATGGGTTTGAGAATGTCTTTAATTTACTTGACCAATCAATTCCCAACTGGCTAGAATTGCCGGAGACGCAACACTAACAATGCGCCTGGCGGGATTTTTCCTGACAACCCTCTGATTCCGTAACCCATTAATGAGGGCACCATTGCTCTGACGCTGTCACCCCGCAAAGTCTTTGTCGCGATGGCTTCAAATCCACTCGGCTGAACCGCACTCCCCACGACAAACTGTAACGAGTCCAATGAGAAACATTGAATTCCATTGATCAACGAAACGCTGACATCCCAAAGAACAGTGTCCCCTTCGAAAACAGGAACAGAAGGAAGATGTTTCGGAGAAGCTTCAACTTTCTCGTACACGATCCCTCCAGAAATAACTTCTGAAGACCATCCCCACGCAACTGAAAGCGAATCGATGATTTGAAGTTCGGCGGTCATACGCGCCGCATTGTATTCGAGCATTGCATTACTCAAGTCCCGTTGATGTTGTTCTACCGTCCCATACTCATTTTTACCTCTGTCATTTGAATCACAAGACTGAATGAATAATGCAATCACAGCAAGTGAAACGACCAAGAGATAAAGTCTAAACCGAAAAATGATGATGCTTGTCACTTGTCTGAATAATCAAGATCAGCTGCATATTCGGGGAGAAGATCAACTATTTTCTGATGAACATCTTCTAAAGAATCAAACGAGGCACCGCCCGCTGCATTGTGATGCCCTCCACCGCCAAAGTGACTTGCAGAGAATTGACTTACACTGAAAGACCCTACAGAACGAAAGCTCATCTTCACCCTGTCGGATGATTCGTGAATAAAAGCTGCAAAGTTCACGCCTTCGATACTTAGCGCCGTATTCACCAAACCTTCTGTATCACCCTTCCTATAAGAAAAACGCTTTAATTCTTCAGCTGAAAGTGATATGATTGCAGCGCGGAATTCAGGATAAACAATAAGCTTGGAACTTATGGCATAACCTACGAGCTTAAGCTGCTCCACACGGTTGTTATCGTAAACCCTTGTTTGAATTTCAGAGTGATCCATCCCTGTCTCGCAAAGTGCCGCCGCTATTCGCAGTGTTTTGGGAGAAGATGATGGAAAACGAAACGACCCTGTATCAGTAACAATACCGCAATAAATACACGAAGCTGTATTCACAGAGATGTCTTTTGCATGTCCCCACCTCTCAATGAGTCTGTATACCAATTCGCAAGTTGAACTGGATGTATCATCAGAAAACATAAGGTCCACAAAATCAGACGGGTTTTGATGGTGGTCAATCATGACCGTATACGCTTCAGTAGACTCAAGAGCGGATTGCAAACCTCCTACCCTAGAAGAATCATTGTAGTCTTGAATAAAAAGAACGTCAGATCCCCGAACCAATTCTTCTGCCCTATTTGGCTCCTCAGAATGCAAAACGATTTCTGACTTGCCATACATCCAGTTTAGAAATTCCGGAAAAGCGTCTGGAAGGACTACGGTAGATGCAATCCCAAGATCTTTGAAATGGTTCCACATCGCCAACGTAGAACCTACTGCATCTCCATCGGGGCCCCTGTGTGCTGTAAGAACAATCCTCTTAGCGCCTCTCAATCTATCTAGCAATTCGCCAGCTCTGTTGTCGTCAAAAATATCCATTGCCTGCATGCCCTAAATATATACCTTTAAGGCATGATTCGTATCCTTATTACGCTACTGTTTATTGCGAGTTCTTCTCATGATATCCACTTTTCTAAATCGACCGTAGATTATAATGAGAATTCCAAAACGCTTCAGGTTGTCATCAATGTTTTCACGGATGATTTAGAACTTGCAATTGAAAGATCTCATGACGCATTAGATTTGGAAATCGGCGCGGAGAACCAACATGAGGCCACTGACTCACTTGTCGCTGACTATTGCACACATCAAATTGTTTTCAAAAAGAACAACGAACAGATTGATTTCGAATTCATTGGCTTTGAATACGACTACGATATTTGTTATTTATACCTGGAGTCAGACACGCTAACAATGGCGCAATTTGACGACATTCTTCTGGGTGTAAGCCTGTTTTTTGACATCTATGACGACCAGGAAAATGTCGTAGACCTTAACACACCCTTTTCTGAAGAAAATTTTATTTTAAACAGAGACTCCCCTGTTGCGGAAATAAAACCAAACGACAAATGACAAAAGCTGAAAAAGCCGAGTTTATCATGTTTGAACTGGAGCGCATCTACCCCACTACGCCCATTCCATTAGATCATATTGATGCCTATACACTACTGATTGCCGTTTTGCTTTCCGCTCAGTGTACAGACAAGCGGGTGAATACAGTCACACCTGAACTCTTTAACCTTGCATCTACCCCGGAAGAAATGGTCAAGCAAGACGTAGAGTCTATTCGGAAAATAATAAGACCATGTGGACTCTCCCCCAGAAAATCAGCGGCAATTCATCGGCTATCTGAAATCATTCTTGAGAAGCACAAAGGCATGGTTCCAAATACATTAGAGCATCTAGAAGCACTGCCTGGAGTAGGCCATAAAACAGCATCCGTAGTCATGGCTCAAGCATTCGGCGTCCCTTCATTTCCAGTTGACACACACATACACAGACTGATGTACAGATGGGGATTAACAACCGGGAAAAATGTTGAAACGACAGAAAAAGATGCAAAACGTATTTTCCCGATTGAGAAATGGAATAAACTACATCTACAAATCATCTTCTACGGACGCGAGTATTGTCCCGCCAGAGGATGGGATATTGACAAAGATCTAATTACGCTGAAAGCAGGTAGGTCTTCAGTGCTTCGTAAGTTGGGGAAATAACTACGCTTTGCTTTTGTTTAGAAAGACACTCCGTCAAATGCAAAGGCACTTCAGGGGTAATATGCGTTGCGCCCTCCACGAGTTCGCCAAACTTGGCTGGATGTGCTGTAGATAAAACAACGCCTGGATCAGCGTTACCAAATTTTGATTGGTAAGACTTCAAACCTGCATACCCCACTGCTGTGTGCGGACAAACAAGGTAATTCGATTTGTCTGAAAGCGCTGCCATGACTTCCGAAGTCCCTGCATCGTCAAGACTATAACCAAACAACGCATCCCTCATTTTTGCCAAATCGTTGTTATAAAGTGCTTCTACACGAGGTCTATTGGAGGGGTCACCGACATCCATCGCGTTAGACATCGTAGACACAGACTGGCGAGGTTCAAAATCCGAGTCACAATCTGGCGACAAATACTTCTCCATACCGTCATTTGAATTTGTCGCAGCCACAAACCCCGCAACTGGCATCCCCATTTTTGCTGCGAGAAGGCCCGCTGCGATATTTCCGAAATTTCCAGATGGGACAGAGAATACTGCTGGCCTACCCAGTTGATATGTCGCCCATGCATAGTAAATACTCTGTGGCATCCATCGCGCGATATTAATCGAGTTTGCTGATGTGAGCGATCTCTCGGACTGAAGTGACGTATCAAGGAAGGCTGTTTTTACCATCTCTTGACATTGATCAAAACTGCCCTTTACTTCTAGCGCAACAATATTTGCGCCAGCGGTGGTGAGTTGCTGTTCTTGTATTTTCGAAATACGTCCACTTGGATATAAAATGACCACATCAATATTGGGGACATTAAGGAAACCATTTGCAACAGCACTTCCAGTATCACCACTTGTTGCCACCAATATTGTCAGTCTGCGATTTGTAATGCGACTTAGCACCCGCGACAGAAATCTCGCACCCACATCCTTAAATGCTGAAGTCGGGCCGTGAAAAAGCTCAAGAGAAAAAACACCACGCTCTATCTCGTGAAGTGGGATAGGAAAATTAAGGACATCTCTGAGAATTTCCCGGAGCTCTGTTTTCGTGACACACCCTTCCGTATATGGCGCCAGCATTTCCGCGCCAAAATCCCAGGGATTTTTATCATCATATGAAAACCAAAATGATTCTGGCAATTCAGGAATGTGATCAGGAAAGTACAACCCTTTATCCGGAGCCAGCCCCTCTACGACTGCATCAGCAAAAGAACGTTTGATGTTCGAATCGGATAAACTACTAAACTGCATGAGCACCTATATTTGATACGGTAGAAACATGAATGTGACAAGCCACAGACTCTGACGTCATGACCCCTTGCAATGCTTTTGAAATCAGAACTGCATTCTCCTTCGAATTGGCAACCCAAAAACTTGACGGTCCACTTCCTGAAATCCCTCCAGTGAGCGCTCCAGCATTCATCGCTGCCTGTTCACATTTGTCAAAAGCGGGCAACAGAGGCTTTCTATGAGGTCCCACGAGCAAATCCTTTAATGACTGAGAGAAACCCTCTAAATCGTTCGTATAACATGATTGAACGAATCGTCCCATCCACGCTGTAGCATCAATTGCATCTTGCAACAACACCCGGGAAGGCAAAACCGCTCTTGACTCAGCAGTTTTTATGACTACTTGAGGGTGAAGAACGACCAAATGAAGACCCTCAGGCACAGGTAATTTGCGAGATATGCCATCGGGATCTATCAACCGCAATCCGCCAAAAAGAGCGGGCGCAATATTGTCTGCATGCCTTGAGCCACTGGCGATCTGCTCCCCATCCAACGCGGATTCAAGTCTATCTGTTTCAGACAAATCCTTATCAATGAGTTTTGCCAACTCGCAGACCCCTACCACAGCTGCAACAGCACTTGCGGCACTCGAACCGATACCACTGCCAGGCATAATGGATTTGTATATCTCAATCTCTACTCCGAAGGGATCTCCCAATTTATGAAGCGCAGAAATTGCAGCCTTACCAGCAACGTTTAATTCCGCCTCAAGAGGCAGATTGCTGTTCGCTTCTAAAATAAGACGCACGCCATTGCCTTCAAAAGTTCGAAGCACCATTCTTTCCGATGGTGCGCTTAACGCAAGACCTAAGACGTCAAATCCCACATTGAGATTTGCAACAGTCGCTGGGGCTATGATTTCAACTTGATTCACTTTATCTACTTTCTGAAAATCTCATAATATCAGCAAACACACCCATCGCAGTCACATCCGCTCCAGCACCAGCACCTTGAACAACAAGTGGTCGACCTGAATACCTGTCGGTCGTTAGCATCACGACATTGTCCGAACCTTCAAGGGAACAAAAAGCATGATTGGCTTCCAATGGCTCCAACCCCACCTTCGCTTTTCCATTTTCAAACGTGGCAAAATATCTTAGCTTTTTACCCTGCGCTTCTGCATCTTGAAATTTCTTCTGCATGGCTTTTTCAATAGAGGGCAGTGCTTTTAGAAATTCAGACACACTTCCCTTCATCAGTTCTTCCGGAAGAAATGGAACATTTTCAACATCTGACATTTCAAGTTTAAAGCCCGCTTCTCTTGCGAGGATTAAAATCTTTCTCTGAACATCGACTCCACTTAAATCAATGCGAGGATCTGGCTCTGTATAGCCAGCTGCCATTGCCCCCTTCACAGAATCTTCAAAAGTCATTTCTGAGCTAAAGGCACTGAAAAGGTAGTTCAGCGTGCCACTCAAGACCGCTTCAATTTTGTGGACTTTGTCTCCACTTAAGACCAAATGATGAATCGTATCTATGACCGGCAGTCCAGCACCAACATTTGTTTCAAATCGATAGTCTGTTGAATGCCTACTCGCCAATTCTCGAAGTCCACTGTACCTCGCATAGCTTTCAGCAGCGGCAATTTTATTGCTCGCAATGACACCCACACTGTTTTTGAGAACA
>CAJXHE010000084.1 GCA_913051865.1 uncultured Flavobacteriales bacterium | reverse complement strand
GTCTCAAACCTATCCATGTTCAAACATTAATTAAATATTTAGCCTATGCGTCAAATTATATTCGTTTTAAGCCTACTTTTTTCTGGTATCCCGTCGGTTAATGCTCAGATTTCTTGCTTGCCTGACGGCATCTCCTTCTACAACCAGACACAAATAGATAATTTCCCTAGCATGTATACGGGTTGTGCGGTTATTGAAGGCTACGTGAACATCGATACTCGTAACGCCTATAATGTTGATAGCTTGATTCAGATCACATTGATTCAAGGAGGCCTATACATGTCGGAAAACAACATTACTGACCTAACTGGTTTTGCAAACTTGACCGGTATTTACGGAAATGCCTGGTTCAGTGAAAACTCATTCTCCAGCTTTAACGGAATGGAGTCACTGGGATACATAGGAGGTACTTTAGGTATTAGCGAAAGCTATGAACTAGAAAGTCTTGATGGCCTCCAAAACCTAGACCTCATTGGTGGTGATCTTGACCTTGAGGAAAACTATAACTTGGTCAATATCGATGCACTGTCAGGGCTGGATTCGCTGGGGGGGAGTTTGATTCTTGAGGACCTCCCTCGTTTACATCACCTTGACGCTCTACTTGGCCGCGAAACAATTTATGGTTCGTTGGTCGTTGATGGTCTTGATAGCCTACTCAACCTAAATGGCCTTCTCTCGATCCAGCATGTAGACAGTACACTGAAAATCAGAGAAAACGTGTTACTGCCAACTCTCGAAGGTCTGACCAATATACAAAGCATCAATGGAGAACTGATTCTAGCTCAGAATAATGAGCTGACCTCACTGACGGGAATCGAAAGCATCTCTCCCTCCTCCATCACTGAGCTTACAATCGAGGAATCAGGACAGCTCAACTTTTGCGCCCTTGACAATATTTGCAGTTTCCTACTCGATAATATTGGGCCGCACACGATAGAAACGAACGATATCGGTTGCAACAGCGCTCTTGAAATAACCAATGCATGTAATGGGATCAATGGAATAAAAGAAAATTTAGCAGGAACACTTACATTTTACCCTAATCCAGCATCAAACAACCTCACAGTTGACTTAGGTGATTTGAATAGGGTTAACACAACCATTAAGATCTATGATTCATTAGGCAAACTTGCCTTTGAGACGCAGTCAACTTCAACTCTAATGATTGATGTTTCAGGTTATGCTAAAGGACTATATACTTTAGAGCTCTCTACTTCTGATAAAGTCTTAAGAAGTCAAGTCATAATAGAGTAAGCTATCCCTTTGCTCTAAGAATCCTTTCATTATACCACGTCTATACTTTACAATTGACACCTCTCTCCCACCTAAACCGACTTCATTTCTTGGTAAGGGCAAAGTCACTTATAAACAAAATGTAAGCACAAGGATAGGCACAGTAAAAAAACAAAACCCCGCTATCTCAATGATAACAGGGTTTTATAAAATTCAGTTGTAGCCCGTAGGGGGCTACACACACATCAGTAAATACAGGCCTTCCAGACGGTTACTAACATCTGTTGTTCCCATTGTTGTGCCAAATTCAGACACTTTTTTCTATCTCTTATCAAACGCTTGATTTTGTTGCGAAATGCATAAACTCCCCAACTCAATTATGGAGGTTAAATGTTACTATTCTTCTGCTATTTCGCAATTTGATCCTAGAGGTGAACACTCCATAATTGCATCCTCAAGATTATTTGCATTAATAGTGTATATATAAGGTTCACTTCCATTATTTCCGCATACACAATTGTATTCTTTTTTGCAAGAAATAAGCGAAGTCAATAAAGCTATAATTAGAAATTGTGATTTCATATCGATAAATATAGATTGATTTCAAATGTATAATACAAAGCTCGATTTGTAACGAGTGTCATAGTGGAAGGTCAAGCATGCCACTGGAGGAATCGGTTACCGAACAACCAGACGAAGTACCAGGTTGGTGCCTTCTTGGGTCTGCATTTGTCCGAGATAGCTACCCGCTGGCAAGCTACTCAAATCCAACGTGCTTTGTCCCTGACCATTCTGAAACAGGACCTCCTTTCCGAGGAGTGTCCGGACGGTCATTGCCCAATTGACATCTGACGCGATGCCGGAGAGCATCACGGATCCCTCAGCCGGGTTCGGAACGAAACGGGCCTCATTCAGTACGGTATCCTCGTCGATGCCCGTCTCAGAGCAGATGACAATACCATAAACGCTCTGTGCGGGTAAATTTTGATCCACTTGGTCGACGAGGAGATTTCCATCTTCATCTTCCACCTTGTAGCTGTATGATTCAGAGTAGGAGCCACTATTGACCACGAAGTTGATGTCGTCTCCATCTTGGATGTCCACGTAGCCGACGAGGGTTTGGCCATTGAACCAATACCCCCCTATGACATCTGCAATAACAAGGCCATCATAAACAAACAGACTTCCCACATCCCATCCGTCATAATTGGAGTAAAGGGTGACCTTTATTTCGCTGCACTCGGGAGCCACATCACACGCCTTCAGACCGGAGACTCCGGCTGCAAATCCAAACTGACTCGAATTATTAGGAGAATCTGAGTCAAAGAGAACCGTACCTTCCGCGTCCACAACCTCAAAATTTCCGGGCCAGCCGGCAAACATTGAGACGTAGTTCATATCGACGACCGATCCCTCGTTCACTGCGAAGGCATAGCTGCTGGAAAAGCCGTTCAGGACAGTCGGTTCTCCCACGAGAATGTTGTCCACAAACACCTGCATCACGCCGCTCCATCCCTCTCCATTTGGAGCAAACATGTTTAAGGTCCAAGTACCACAAGAGCCAACTGGGTTGGGTAAGTTTAAGTCGATGACTTCTTTGATGACGTGAACCACACCGTTGTAAGCGAGCAGATCAGGCGCTGTGATCAGTGCATTCTCGATGAAGATGTCATCGTCTTCGACGAAGGAGTAGATGGGATCTCCACCATAGCTGATGTGAAGTCCGTTGTTGCCCAGCTGATTGCTGGTCAACGGAACTTCCACGATGTGCCGGTACAAGATCTCACCCCAATCAGGAGAGTCGAAAAGGTCGTCCACGTCGTCGAACCCGTTCTCCTCTGCAAAGGCAATGATCGCTTCATCTGTAGGTGCGAAGACCGTGAAGGGGCCCGATGCGTCCCCGTTGTCGTCGATGACCGGTTGCCCCATGAGGTCGTCGTTGAGTAGATTGGCGACGATTTCCTGTTCAAAAAGGGTGTGATTCGGGCTTTCGACCACGATTTGATAAACGGTGGCCTCGGGAGAGCTAGAGGGGGCCATTCCGTAGTCGATAATGTGGACGACACCGTTGTCGGCAGTGTAGTTCGTCTCGACGATGTTGGCTCCATCGATGGCAAGTCCGCCTCCAACACCTTGCCCAACGATCGCATCCTCGCCCAGCAAGGTCGGGAGGGCCATTCCTGGCTCGAGATCCTCGGCCAGATAAATGCCCTCCACGATGTGGTATTCCAAAATGTCTTGGAAATCTGGGGTATCCAGCATGTCGAATTGCCCCAGGTTCATGAGGTCACCAAGTGCAGCGATGGCGTCGTCATTAGGAAGGAACACAGTGTATTCCGAGATTCCGGTGAGGGCATCCGCGCAACTCAGGCAGGAATATTGCATTGCGTAGGTGGATTGCCATGTGCTCGGAGTAGATTCATCATTGTTCCAGGAAAGCATCAAGTCGAGAAGGGTGAATGCGTCGACGGTAATGGTCCCGAGCATGCCAAGCTGGGCCTGGAAGCCGATACTCGAATCGAAGTTGTAGACTCCGGGGATGTCGAAAGTCACCACGCCCATGCAGGCACCTTCTTCGGTGCCTTCGGTTTGTTCAAGGTAGAACTCAGACGGATTACTCCAGGACTCGCCTGTGAGGGTGTTGGTGATGCCGTTGACGTCATGCGTACCCTGAACGTTAACAAAGGCCACGGTTTCACCGGGCAGGATGGTCAGCTCCGATGGGGCAAAATAGTAATCGGCCATCACGATGGTATGGTCCGCTTCACATTGAGCTCGACCGTGAAGACAGAGGAAAAACAAACCGAGGACACACGCAAGAAGTTTCGATTGAACTGAAATGAGTTTCATGAAAAAGGGGGGAGATTAGTTATTGAATGTTTAATACTAATACTCATAAAAAGTAAAAGTGTGACATCTTTGCAAAAAAAAATCTGAAGAATCTGTGGATGAAAAATTAGGGTATCGGTGATTTTTCATTCTGTCACCGACAGTGGTAATTCCCCCAATTGTGAAAGTACTTCCCACCTTCAAACTACGATTTTCAAAGTTTCCTCACACATTACCGAAATACAGAGCAAGACTTTTATGCCCGTAGGGGTTGCCCTTAGTATTTATCTTGAAGAAATCCGTCTAGTTCTTCACTACTGCTACTGAATGAAAATACGCTGAAAACTTCATAGTAGTTTTCCAAATCGTAAATGTGATCATAAGCGAATTTGGCAAGTTCCAATTGACCCTCGTCAAAGGCCACTTCTTCCATAATCTCCAAAAGTTGCTCAATCACTAAGCAATTGGTGCGAAGAATTTGTTTTGCTAGATTCACTTTGTCTTCGCTGAAACTCGCATCATAAATACGCTCCATCATACGCTCAAACCGATCGGCTCCCACTGGCTTTTCACAACCAATTTGACCAGAATAACCCACAACGTAAACCACTTGAGGCTGTGTGTTTTGAACAGGAGCTTGAACCTCTGTTTGCGTTTGTTGAGACGCGTAAGATGTAGATGACTGAGTCTGTTGCTGTTGCCCCATTCCCGTGCTCAATTGTCCTGAGTTATTATTCATGCTGATGTTCATGTTCGTCTGACCAACATTCATGTTTATTGACATTTGATCTACCCCTCCTGGTTCCATCCCAGGCTGATGCATAGGTACAAAAGACTCCAGGCGCAATTCATTTTGAAAAAACGAAGGGATGGTGAACATATAGTGCCCTGCACCACGACCACCATTGGCATTCAGCGTCATCATCGTACGAACATCCGAAAACTCTGGAGACACATAGTCAATAAAAACGTTGTATTGTGAACCTTCTTTGAGCCCTGTGATTTCTTGCACAATTGACGCATCTGATGCGAGGCGAACACCGTCGACACTGACCGTGAAAAAGGCCATATTTTCAGAGGTTAATTGAGCAACCGAACCTTGCGCTTGACATGTTAAAGCACCGGAAATAATAAAAAGAGATAAAAGGGTAAATTTTTGCATTTGCAAATATAATTATAATTAATAAACAAGTGAGCACAAGTGTTCATTCAAATTTTGGGCGATGTTGTTCATGATCTTGTCACAATCTATTTCGCAAGTTTTTCCGCTTATAACGAATAACACGGGTCACACCAAAGGATAGGTTACCCGTCAATAAACGTCCATTAAATTGACCAATTTGATCCGGAAGATCAGAAGTCTGACTACTTGAATATTTCATTGACGAGATCCGCGCCGAAAGTGCGATACTCAAATCCGGTGCGATGTCGTAAGTTGAATGCATTCTGAACATAGGGGCCACGGAAATTCGGTTGGAGGGAAATTCAGAGTCGCTGTAATTCACAAAATCTCCTTCCTTTTCTGTAAAAGTTAGACCAGTGATCAAGGTGCGCCAATGAACGAGCGCGCCAAAAGCGATGCCACCGTGTAAGGTGGGTGTGAATGACCATTGCTTCTGCCATTCTAATGGAATGGTGACTGTGCGCAATCGATTGTGATGGACTACACGCCGTTGCACCAAAACAAGCACTTCAGCAGAACCAATCACGGAGTTCAACGTGTCACCTGTATTTGGATCCACTTCCACCTGCAATAACACGTCGTCAATAATGTTAAATTGTTCGGATGTCCCTTGATAATTGAGTTGGTGGATGAATTCGTTCCACTCGATTCCAACACCCCAATTTTGCTGGAGAGCATCAAATTCGATCATTCCGCCAACGCTCCAAGATCCATCCGATTTCATGTTATCGTTTTGGGCGAGCAGGTTAATTCCGTCTTGTTCCAGATAACTGAACTTGCTCCATGTTGGACCCTGAAACATACGAAGGTTAAATGAACGGTCAGGCCCTTCATTTTCACTGCTTTTTTCATCGTATGATGGTGGAATTTGTGCAAGCTCAGAAACAGGCTTTTGGAGTGATTCGGGAGGGTTTTTAAGGTCCATAAAACGCAACATGTCCATCGAAGTTAGTTCGGTATCAATCTCGGTATTTCCTTCAGAATAAGAGGTTGAATAGTCTTTGGTGGAAGCTAAAGAGGCATGTATGGCGAGTCTTTCATTACCCACAATTGCGGGGGGCTCAGCGACTGAAGATTTTTGTGTCTCGTTGGCGGCGACATCAAAAATACCATCCGAATTTGCAGAGAGCGCAGGAGTTTCACCAATGAAAGAAGTGCCCTGAGTTAAAGATTTAGACAGTGCTTCAGATGTTGAAACATCAGATGCTTGTGCTTGCTTTTGGATTTCCTTCGCATCGATGGGCAATTCAGCATTTGGGTACAGGAACCATCCTAAGAAAGCAACAATAATGGCTACGGAAGTGTATCCAGCAATGCGTCTCCTTGACTTCATATGATTGGCCTTGAGATCATCAGCATCCAATTGATTAGCAATGGATTCCCACAAAGCATCTTGCTCTTGACCAGACACATCCAATTGCGTAGCAATGGAATCCCACAAAGCATCTTGATCTTGACCGGACAAAGGTGTGGATTTTTTTCCCAGACTGTCCTTTAATTGTTTTGTGAAATCATTCATACCTTCAGTTTTTGATGAATGTATTGCTCATTTAATTCCACTGCTTGCAAGTGTTTCTTAGCCCATAACTTGGCCCGCGAAAGCCTTTGCCGTGAAAGATCACCTGAAATTCCCAAGAGTTCGGACGCTTCGATGTGGGTGAAGCCTTCGATGGATACCAACATGAAAACTTGGTAAAAGTCTTGGGGCATTTTACGCATTTCTTGAAGAATCTGTTCGACCATGAGGTTATTTATCGCAAGAGGTTTTACAGCGAGTTCATGATGTTCCACGATCAGCGTTGTGGCTTCTTGAGATGCCGCCTTTTGACCATAGGTAATCGACGCATTGATTGCAATGCGCGAGGACCAATTCAAAAAGGTTCCTTTCTCAGAGTCAAAGGAAAAGAGGCTTCGGAAAATCCTAAGATAAATTTCCTGTAAGACATCGTTCCATTCTTGGTTATTGTACAAATGCCGTTGAACGATTGCGCGCAGATAGGGCAACGTCAAATCATAAAGCTCTCGTTGCGCTTTGCGTTCACCTTTGAGGCAACGTTGAATCAAATATTCGGGCACTGTGGTCTTCATTCTACTCGCTATCAAATCACGGGATGTTGATGAATATTTGAGCAAGACATCCTTGGGAATCCACAAATTCAACAGCGAAGAACCCAGAGTTCAACCCGTTGAAATCCATAATACCATCTGATCCTGGAAAGGCACCTACTTGCAATGCCTGCCAGTCTGGGGACAATAAAGTCCATGCATATGGACCTTGTCCACCCGCAATATAAATCGAAGCCAATCCGCTTCCTGATCCGTCATCGGCCGCCGATGATACAAAAGTCAGCGAAATTGAACAATCTACGGTTGTAGCGCATTCGCAGTTTGTTGTAATCAGTCCTTCAGTGCTGCTATCGAGTGAGCACGGATCGCCGACATCTCCAAGTAATGCAGGACAATCCCATCCCGACAAATTTAATTCTACTGTTGCAACTGAAGCGGTGGAGCAGCCGTCAGAATCGTAAACGATCAATTGGTAGACGCCAAAAGCGAGTGCATCCAGTAATGGTTCTGAACCCACCAAGACTCCGGATTGGTACCATGAGTAGCTGTATGGCCCTATTCCACCAACCGTATAACTTTCAAGCTGGCCATTGCCCGTGCCATCATCTGGCGAAGAGCTTATATCGATGTTTATTCCGCAGGGTTGATTCACAACACATTCACAGTCTTGTGACACGAATCCAGTGATTAGAGCGGCACCTTGTTCTTGAAGGCAAGTATCGCCTATGTTCAATTGCAAAAGCTCACAATCGAAATGTGTAACTACAACAATGGTCTCATGATTGCCTTGTTCCAGAATAACAAACTCATCAACATCTTCTTTTTGGCACGATAAAAAAGCCATTGATATCGCTAAAACCGAAAAAATGGATCTAAACAAAAAACGCCTATTTTCTCTTTTCCTCATCGTATTTATAGTCTCGGGTGGTTGTTACAGGATATGAATAAATCCCGCAGGCATGGCGCCTACGGGATTTAACTCAAAGCAAAATTGAGTATTTAACACTGCCGCTTTAGACATTATCGAATCACGACTTTCTCTGTACGAATAAAGCCGTTCTGTCGAACCTGGCAGAAGTACAAACCAGGCGCGAGGTGAGCAACATTGATGCTTTGCGGGTTAATTGTTTCTCCGCGGTTTCGAGTTGTTTGAACAA
>CAJXHE010000083.1 GCA_913051865.1 uncultured Flavobacteriales bacterium | reverse complement strand
CAATGCTATGTCCGCCTGCTAGTGGAATCCCAGCTTCAGCACACACGCTTCGTCCACCTTCCAAAACAGCGCCTGCAACTTCTGGCGCCAATTTATCCACGGGCCATCCAAGTATAGCAATGGCCATAAGCGGTGTGCCTCCCATCGCATAGATGTCCGAAATCGCATTTGCCGCAGCTATTTGACCAAATGTATGAGGATCGTCCACAATGGGCATGAAAAAGTCTGTGGTACTCACAATGCCCGTTCCATCTCCCAGATCGACGACAGCAGCATCATCTTTCGTGTCATTCCCCACAATGAGGCTTGGATAGGTGATGTCATTTGACATACAGGATAACATGGTATGGAGCACACCAGGTGCAATTTTACAGCCACATCCAGCGCCATGAGAGTATTGGGTTAATCGAATCGGTTCAGACATACTGTGGAGACATTAAGAGATGAAGTCCGTTAAAAATAAATTCAAATGCAATGCACACTCTGAAGGTGAGAGATTTTTGCAATTTACATCTGTACGTAGGGAACTGTCGCGCTTTGTAAGACCGTGCGCATAGGTTTTATCATAATAGACCAAAGCAAGTCGCGCTGCAATGTCCAGTTTGCCATCCGAAATGGCAGAAATAGCATTGTTTGCATGGTCACTTCCCAGTTTGGGACTGATGCGCTTAAACGCAGAAATGAGCAGCTCTGGATCAATCTCACCATACATTTTTACCAAGTGGTGGACTCTGTCATCATCTGTGCGCATCATTTCAAAGCAACGTGAGGAGATAAGTTGACTGAAAATGGGTTCTGGCAAATCAACGAATCCAATAGATCTGCTTTCATTTTCAATCCAAATGGGCCGCGTTCGCTTAGGCAAAGCATCGTTCCATGCATTGAGTGCTCTTAATTCAGCATACAAATCATTTGAAAATTGTTGTGTTGTGGGTTGAACATGCGCTTCGAGATTGCCAAAGGCAGATCCGTAATGTCGCGCAAGACCCTCCAAATCGATAACGGACTCGCCAGGCAGTTTTGACAGTTCGTGAAGCGTTTCTGTTTTTGCAGAACCTGTTAAGCCTCCGAGAACAGCAAAATGAATTTTACGATCCAACTGCGTTCTCGCGAAGGTTCGAAATGCTTTATACCCCCCTTCAAGAACAACCGAGGGAATTCCAGCAGTCCTCAGAAGCCATGCTACGGATTCTGACCGCATCCCTCCTCTCCAGCAATGAATCAGGAGCGCGTGACGCACTTTTGATCCATCAGAAGAGGTTTGGCTTTCAAACAGATGGCGACCGTATTGTGCCAACTCCTTCATACGAGGACCGATGAGATCAAGTCCTAAATCTACCGCATCCTCACGGCTCCTTTGTTTATAGAGCGTGCCTATTTGGGCTCTTTCATCATTTGAGAACAAAGGCCAAGAAACAGCACCTGCAATATGTCCCTCCAGAAATTCTGCAGGACTTCTCACGTCTAAAACGATACTTCCCTTGTCAACCTGAAAAAGAAAGTCTTCGGGAGACATCGTACGTGAGGGTATAGACATTGTCAATTATTATAACTGCAAACTTAAGGCATGAAAAACGCGCCACCTGCAAAGGGACGCGTTTCAAATTTTAGAAAGACCTGTTCAGAAATCTATTCTATGGTTTCAATCGTTTCATATACTTTGACTATTACCTCAGGCGGTGAATTGGGTTCTTCGGCCACCGAAACTGTGGTTTCACCAGAAGAAGAACTTCCATATGCATCTGAGACAGTCAGTTTAAATGTATACTCACCTGGACTGGCACGGAAGTTTGTCGTATTTCCATCTGCATCATCTGCATATTGAAGGTATACGTCATTTCCTGAAATCTGGGTCCAAGAGTAAGAGAGGGAATCACCTTCCACATCGAAAGACTCGCTTCCGTCAAGTGCAACAGTTATATCTGTTGTATTGACATCTCTGTCGTGGGGAATGGTAAATCGGATTTTTGCAGCTTCAACAAGTTCAGCAGCATCTGCTTCAGCAGCTTCAACAGCATCAGCAGCAGCAATTTCTGCATTAGCTGCACGAAGATCAAGTTGCTCCATCTTGAGGTAACCTACAGCGGCTACAGAAGCGACTAGCAATATAATGGTGGCAATTCGTTCCATGAGAAAGTTTGTTTAAAGTCGGTTTGGGTATATAAAGCGGTCCGGAATTTCCGGACCGCCATATAGATTATCAGGTATTCCTATTACTTGCGATCAAGGATAGACCAGAGAATGAGTAAGGCAACTAAGCCAACAAATCCTCCATTACCGAGTTGCGAGATTAACCCTGTGAGGTTATCTACAACTTCCATTCCTGGGAACATTGCTGCTCCGAATACTACTTCAGTTACTACTGCAAGTGCAGCGAAACCGATCATCAATTGGGTCAGCCCTTTAAAAAAGCCTCCCATAAATTTAAACACGTTTTCCATTATGTGGGTTTTGGTTTACAACTGCCGCCAATATTTGAAATAATAACAATGCGTGTTAATCACATCCGTTTTTTAAATTAACGTTGAAATGTTAAAATCCTCCACAGGACACTAGTTTACTGTAGTTTAGATGTAATGTCACATCCCTTAAAAAGGGGGGAATAGGATCAAAAGTCGTGTTTTGAGACGTTTTTATGTGTAGCTAATTGCAAGTAAAAACGTCGATTCTTGACATTAACATCACAAAGCGTGGTCATTTCTGTGCTCAAACGGACCGTATTTTACCATAAAAAAGAGCTATTTTTTCAGTACGCGACACGTTAATTGAATGGACCAATAGATTGCCCAGAAAAATGCTGCGATAAAATATGCAGATATAATAGTGTGAAAGATCATAAATAAGTTACGCTTAAAACATCTAAAAGGTTTCATTTTACGATATTTAGAGCATGAAAAAATTCATACTGGTACTCATTAGTGGATTCGTTTGCCTTTCGGCTTATTCTCAATTGCAATCTGCTTCTGAATTTCTTGGATATGACTTGGGCACCAAGTTTACCCGTCATCACAAGGTTGTGGACTACATCAATCATGTTGCTGAAGAGACGCCTCATTTCAAATTGCATGAATACGGGCGCACGTCTGAAGATCGGCCACTCCTCGCTTTGGTCATGTCTTCTGTGTCAAACATGGAAGGTTTGGACCAAATCATAGCGGACAACACACGGAGAGTGTCACAAGGAATCGATGGCGGAGCGCGTATTCCCATCGTGTACCTGAGTTATAACGTTCACGGAAATGAGGCTGTGTGCACTGAAGCTGCCATGAGAACGATTGACGCACTCGTCAATGAACATGCGGACCTACTCAATAACGTCGTCGTCATTATCGACCCTTGCGTAAACCCTGACGGGCGCGACAGATATGTCCAGTTTCAAGATCGAACTTCAGGCCCAGTTCCAAATCCGTCATGGGAATCTTGGGAACATCAAGAACCATGGCCAGGCGGCAGATCGAATCACTATATGTTTGATTTGAATCGAGATCTCGCTTGGCAAACCCAAATCGAGACGCAAGCCCGCACCACCTTCTATAGACAATGGATGCCTCACGTGCATGTCGATTATCACGAGCAGGGAATGAACAGCCCCTATTACTTCGCTCCTGCTGCCGAGCCACTCCATCAGGTAATCACACCATGGCAAAGAAAATGTCAAGAACATATCGGCGGCTTTAACGCACAGGCGTTTGATGCGCGAGGCGCACTCTACTTTACACGTGAGATTTTCGATCTCTTCTATCCCAGCTATGGAGACACATGGCCGATGTTTCATGGCGCGATCGGGATGACCTATGAACAAGGGGGAAGTGGAAGTGCTGGGCGTGCCATCCAAACAGAAATAGGAGATACCCTGACACTTGCATACCGCATAGAAAACCATCACGCCACAGCAATTGCAACCATCTCGGCTGCGATCCATCACAAGGACAAGTTGCTCAAGGAGTTTTCTGCATACCACAGAAGGAACAGAGAAGCACCTTGGGGGGATTACGATGCCTATTTAATTCCAGCAGAAGGAAACGATAAAGGCAAAATGGTTTGGCTTACAGATTTGCTAGACAAACACGGCATCTTGTATACAACACCCAAGAAATCGCGCAAAAGCATACCGGCCCTTGACTATTCAACACTCAAACCTACCACTGTTAAGCCCTCACAGGGAGACATCTTGATTGATTCACACCAACCCCACTCTGCGTTGCTCGGCGTATTGTTCGATCCGGACCCCGTTCTAAGTGACTCCTTAACTTATGACATTACAACTTGGGCGCTCCCATTTGCTTATGGACTTCAATGCTTCGGATTAACCGCGACGGTGCCGTCGGGTGACACGTTCGAATACGCCGCAAAATCGGTGGTGAATAAGATCGAATCTCCTTACGCTTGGGTGATTGATTACAAAACCGACGAAGGCACAACACTGCTGGCCCAGTTGTTAAAGAACGGCGTCGTCGTCAGGGTGGCGGATTCTCCCTTTACCTCTGAGGGCATTGAATTTGATCGGGGAACACTCTTAATTACCAAGCGCAACAACGAAGCTTTACTTGACGACATCGTTGCAATGCTCCAGGTGGGAGAACGTGAGATTGCAGGTTTGAGAGTGACGGAAGTGCGAAGTGGGTTGTCTGAAGCAGGTCCCGATTTGGGCTCAGAACACTTTCATTTCCTTAAAGCTCCCAGAGTCGCTGTTCTATCGGGAGAAAGCGTCTCATCATTGAGCTTTGGTGAAGTTTGGCACAGGTTTGAACAAATCTATCAATACCCCGTAACCATCGCAAAAGGCATAAATAGGATTAATCTGGACAACTACGATGTCGTGGTGATGCCTCGGGGGTGGTACGCTCTTAGTGAAAACCAAATGAATGAATTGTCCAGCTGGGTGAGGAACGGGGGACAGTTGATTGCCATCGGTGCGGCATGCCGCACTTTTGCCGACAAAGATGGCTGGGGCTTGTCTAGAAAAGGGGACGACATGGATGAGGCTATGCGTGAAGATGAATACGATGCACACTCCAAATCCGACAGGTTTGCGCCTTTTGCTTTAGATACACGCATGAGCATCATGGATGATATCCCAGGGGCCGTGTATGACATCGGTCTGGACAACACCCACCCCCTCGCCTATGGTTATGGCGCGCAATATTTGAGCATCAAAACGAGTGCGCAACGGTATGCACCCCTCAACGAAGGTGGGAATGTCGGCGTGTTAAGCGGAAGTGCGGAACCTTTCAGTGGTTTTTCCGGGGCAAGGGCAAACAGAATGCTAGACAACAGCCTCAGCTTCGGCGTACATTCTATGGGTGGCGGACATGCAATCTACCTGGTCGACAATGTCCTCTTCCGTGCATTTTGGAAAAATGGACATAAGATTTTTGGAAATGCGGTCTTCTTTGGTCCAGCGATGTGAATCGACTGAAGGATCGTGTTAAGGCAAGAGTCTACTTGCGTAGTTCTTAGAGATATAGCAACTTGCATTATCTACCTTGCCCGACAGGTGACGGTACTTCGCAATGAAACGATACATCTTCTCCGTGACTAGGAAAGTGACAAACCCCCATCTCGATCGCAGGTAAGGCTTCAGTAATTTCACAGCATCCACTCCCACTTTTGGTGACCCACCATTCTCGATGATGATGACACCCGACAACGGAGGCGTTCTGAGGGATTCAATCAACAACTTCTCTGCCGTGTCACTTTGAATCGAGGCAAAATAAAGTGTGTCAGCTTTTTGCTTGTCTTCCAATCTCATAATCATCCTCACCGTAAAGTGACAAAGCGCACAGGGTCCATCGTAGAAAAGAATATTCATGTATTATCAGGTCATGTCTTTGTGAACAAGGTGGCAAGGTAAGACGATAACAAGATGAGCGCATCAAAATATGATATCAGCTTTCAGATGAATTTTTTAACAAGATGTGCGT
Source organism: uncultured Flavobacteriales bacterium (assembly GCA_913051865.1). Taxonomy (GTDB): domain Bacteria; phylum Bacteroidota; class Bacteroidia; order Flavobacteriales_D; family Sanyastnellaceae; genus UBA974. Next base: position 3,012 of record CAJXHE010000083.1, on the reverse strand, counting down.
ACCAAACCTTTGTCAATTAATTTGCATCATAACCCTCCTTAAATAAGACCCCATGTCAGATGAAATGAAGCGTTGCCCTATATGTGAGTGTCCATACGGTTATGCGCTAAGAGATCACTTCTATGCTTGCCCAGAGTGCAGCCACGAATGGGACACAAAAGAAGCCGAAGACGCCACAGGATTTGTTGTGAAAGATATGAACGGGAAACGCCTGCAGAATGGTGACTCTGTTATCGTCATGAAAGATCTTCCCGTGAAAGGAGCACCTAAACCGGTGAAAGCAGGAACCAAGGTAAAAAACATCAGACTCCGTGATGCTGAACATGACATCGACTGCAAAATTATTGGATTCGGACAAATGGGACTTAAATCTGAATTCGTCAAAAAAGCCTAAAGGGGGACCTAAAAAACTCACATGCTCCCTCACTGCTTAAAATGAATCGACGTAAATTACGAAATAAAATTATAAGGCATGAGAATTCTATTTGCAGCGTTAACTTGTTTGATTGGTGTGGGAGCTTGTGCTCAATTGAGCAATGAATCAATTGATATTGAAGGGTTAAACAGGACATATTTACTCTATTTACCATCAGATTTCAATATTAATGAACCCTTGCCTCTTGTATTAAGTTTTCATGGTGGAGCAGCTTCAGCCAATGACCAATTGGCGATTGCAGACATGAGAGATCTAGCTGACTCTGAAAACTTCATTCTTGTGTATCCAGATGCTTACCCTGACCCTAATAACGGTCAAGAAACGAATTGGCAAGTTGTTACTTCGGGAGACTTGCCATTCACATTGCCAAATCCACACAGTGATATATTATTTATTGATCAACTCATTGACCATTTACATTTAGAAGTCAATATTGATTTAAATAGAGTGTATGCATTAGGATATTCAAATGGTGGTGGTTTTACCTTTGATTTGGGATGCAGACTGAACAATAAAATTACTGGTATCGGTGTCGTCGCCAGAACAATGTATGCAGAAACATATGATAACTGTATTGTCACTCATCCGACTCCAGTTGTGACCATTTTAGGAGATGAAGATTATATCTCTAATTATGATGGGATTACTTATGAAGGAACACTTTACTATCAAAGCAGTGATGCCACGCATGAATCCTGGATCGCGAATAACAATCTATTGCCCACCTCAAATCTGTCTTCAGTTCCTAACATTAATACAACTGATGGAAGCACAGTAGAATTATATTCTTGGTCGTCTGAAGATGAATGTATCGATCTGTATCACTATAAAGTTATCGGAGGTGGACATGATTGGCCAGGAACATTTGGCAATATGGACATCGTTTCTCACGAAAAAATATGGGAGCACTTGTCTGAATACGGCATGAATGGGAAATTGGACTGTAACTCATCTCATGTATCAAGTCCTTTAACATCATCAACAAAACAACTCGTTAAGGTCATTGATGCTTTAGGCCGAGAAGTCAATCACACAACGAACCAAATCCGCTTCCACATCTACGATGATGGTTCAGTAGAAAAAAAGTTTGTGGTTGAGTAAAATGTCATCGTGCATGAGGCATGAGGCATGCTACAGATTATAAGATTCTCATAGTCTTGGATTTAAGACTAACAAGATACAACTCTTAATTGATGTGTCGCCTCGGCATATCCTCAAGCTTAAAACTCGGTATCTCTAATCCACGCAAATAAACTAAAGTAACTCCAAAACGAGAAAGGCTTACTCAAGTACTACTTGGCTTCTTAAGACTTCATCAGACGTAGAGAGTTCTAGAGTATATAATCCTTTAGCAAAAACCGATACATCAATCATCAAGGTTGAAGAGGACTGCTTCTCAAAGACTAGCTTACTGGAAGAGTCATAAAGTTTAATCGTTGTATTAACCCCAATAAAGTCACCCAAATCGACTGTCAGAATAAAAGAGACAGGGTTTGGATACACCTGCCAAGATGAACTTGTTGGAGATTTTACTTCAAGCGTACAATTCATATCTATCGTAAGTAATTCTTCTGTATTTATTTCAGATTCTAACATTTCCAACCCCAATGTAAAATCCTTAACAAAATAATCTAACCATGGCACTATACACCTAACTGATAATTCTAATTGATCTTCTTGAGATAGTCCTGAAAAACCGAACTCACCCAAATTGCATAAGGTTCCAGTGTCTGCAAATCCACAATGCCCTGCATCTTCTATAGAAACAAACGCGCGACATGAAGAATTTACTGCAGAATTGTAAATTGGTTCATGCTGTGTTTCAGGAGGTGTTACCGCATCTGCTGCTCCAGAGATCACTAGAACGGGAATTGTAATGTTTTCACCCGCTAAAATTGCCGAGGGGTCTGTATCTGCTGGTGCCATCGCCACGACTGCATCAATACTTGAGGTCTGAGCTGCAGCAAGCCAAGAAGCGCCTCCTCCCATGCTATGTCCACCTATTGCTACTCTCCCACTTAATGATTCATCCAGAAACCCGAGAGATACTCCACCAACGATTTGATTGGCTACAAATGACAAATCCAATCCAAAGCTTTCATGATCTGGCATCAGTCCCTGTTCTGTATCTAAAGCTACAAATACATAATTTGAATTTACCAAAAGAAGAGCAAGGTCCTCATAATCAGTTGCTGACATCAGAAAACCATGTGCCATAATAAAAACTGGAAAATCACCACCTAATGGAATAGCTTCAGCGCTCGATTCCTCAGCGGGGTACCACACTACACAAGGTATCTCTCGATTGTCTCTTTCTTCATCGATAATCAACCAATTGGTCTGACCAAATCCAATCTCCTGTGCCGTGAGAGAAAGCGTAAAGACACATAACAAAGAAGCAACTAAATATCTCATAGTCTATAAATATAGACTCACAAGATAAAGCTATTCAGATTTATAGCCTCGGCATATCCTCAAACTTCAAAGAAGGTCTCTCTAAACCATGCAAATAACCTAACGTAATGCCAAAACGTGAAAGCCTTAGACGAGTATATTGTGATGATACTTACAGAGAA
>CAJXHE010000082.1 GCA_913051865.1 uncultured Flavobacteriales bacterium | reverse complement strand
GCGATGCGTTTGCCGTCTGCACCGTCTTTAGGACCAGATATACATCGATATCCTTTGGCTTCCAATTCTGTGATTTCAGCGTCGAGATCATCGACTTGAAAAGCAAGGTGGTGCAATCCTTCTCCCCGCTTTAAAATATGACGCGCAATGGGGCCATCCGCTGAAGTCGATTGAAGAAGTTCAATTTTCGAATCACCCGCTTGAAAGAAAGACGTAAGTACACTTTCTGAGTCCACCACTTCGCGCTTATAAGGAAATTCTCCCAAAACATCACTGAAGATTTGTTCAGCAGCTTCGAGATCTATAACAGCTATGCCTATGTGTTCTAATTTCTTCATGTGTGTAAAGTTATGCTATCAGCGAAAGCAATCCTTACATTTGCCTGCATGAATCTATCTCTAGAAGGAAGACACGCTCTCGTTTGTGGCGCATCACAAGGAATTGGATTGGCGGCTGCAATAGAACTTGCTGCACTTGGCGCAAGAGTGACGCTCATGTCACGTAATGCTGATAAATTGAAAATCGCCGTATCGGATTTACCAAAAGTAAACAGCGGATCGCATGGTTTTGTAGTGGCCAATTTCAGCAATCACAATGAAGTCAAGGAAGTCGCGGTTCAACTAGCGTCATCTGAAAAAATAGACATTCTCATTAATAATACTGGCGGACCCAAAGGCGGCGCCATCGCTGACGCTGGTATTGAAGAGTTTACAAAGACATTTGAACAGCATCTCTTATGCAATCACGTACTGGCCCAAGCTGTTCTGCCAGGGATGAGAGAGAGAGGACACGGTAGAATCGTTAATGTAATAAGTACTTCTGTCAAAGCACCATTAAATGGTCTAGGAGTCTCTAATACAATTAGAGGTGCAGTAGCAAATTGGTCTAAAACACTGGCCAACGAAGAAGGTAAATACGGTATAAGAGTAAACAATGTCCTTCCCGGAGCTACGAATACAGGAAGATTACAAAATATTATTGAGGCAAAGGCAAACAAAGGCAACACAACGGAAGACAACATCACGAAAGCAATGGTAGGCGCAGTTCCAGCGGGAAGATTTGGAGAACCGGAAGAAATCGGGGGAGCGATTGCGTTCTTATGTACGCCAGCTGCGGACTATATCAGTGGAATAAACCTGCCTGTAGATGGCGGACGAACAGCATCGCTTTAGTATAACTTTCGATTACCTTTGCTTTACAAAGCGTATATATAAACGTTAAAAATAAGACCATGCAGGAACGTATTGATGCATTTATGGCTGAAGTAGCCAAATCAAATGCAAACGAACCCGAGTTTCTTCAAGCTGTCCAAGAGGTAGCTGAAACAGTAATCCCATTTATAGAAAAAAACCCCAAGTATGCGAATGGAAAACTTCTTGAGCGAATGGTCGAGCCTGAGCGTACGATCATGTTTCGAGTAGCTTGGACAGATGACAAAGGGGAGGTACACGTGAACCGGGGATATCGTGTCGAGTTCAACTCTGCGATAGGCCCATATAAAGGAGGATTGAGATTTCATCCAAGCGTGAATCTGAGCATCCTAAAGTTCCTAGGTTTCGAACAGGTCTTTAAAAATTCTTTAACCACGCTTCCTCTAGGAGGAGGAAAAGGAGGGGCTGATTTTAATCCAAAGGGAAAGAGTGACCATGAAGTCATGAGGTTTTGTCAAAGTTTTATGACAGAACTTTCAAGACATATTGGCGCCAACACGGATGTCCCGGCTGGTGATATCGGTGTCGGGGGACGTGAAATCGGCTTCCTATTCGGACAATACAAGCGTATACGCAATGAATTTGTCGGTGTGCTGACTGGAAAAGGAATCAACTATGGTGGTTCTCTAATACGTCCAGAGGCTACAGGATATGGTACGGTGTACTTCGCTCAAGAGATGTTAGCGACACACAATGAAACCCTCAATGCAAAAACGGTTGTGATTTCTGGATCAGGAAACGTCGCTCAATATGCGGCTCAAAAATGCATCGAACTTGGGGCAAAGGTGGTGACTCTTTCTGACTCTAAGGGCTTTATACACGATCCTAATGGGATTACGCAAGAAAAGCTAGAATGGGTTATGACACTGAAAAATGTTCGGAGAGGTCGTATTTCTGAATACGAAGCACAATTTCCTGGAAGTTCGTTTCACTCAGGCGCTCGTCCTTGGAATATCTCTTGTGATTTGGCGCTACCATGTGCCACTCAGAACGAAATTGAGGGAGACGATGCAAAAGCATTGGTCAACAACAATTGCTTGTGTGTTGCCGAAGGTGCTAACATGCCGTGTACACCTGATGCAGTTGAATTGCTCCAAGAAACTGGTGTGCTTTTCGCACCTGGCAAGGCATCAAATGCTGGAGGAGTTGCCACTTCTGGATTAGAAATGTCTCAAAACAGCATGCGTTTGGCATGGAGTGCTGAAGAAGTTGACGCACGCCTCCACCAAATCATGAAAGACATTCACGCCCAATGTGTGGCCTACGGCAAGGACGAAAATGGAAAGGTGGATTATGTCAGAGGCGCAAATATTGCTGGTTTCGTAAAAGTTGCAAATGCCATGTTAGACCAAGGAGTTGTATAAAATTAAACATCATGAAAATAGCTTTTTATAACACATTAAATTCAATAATTCTCATAGCTCTCGGACTATGGGGTTACTTTGATGTTCAGTCACCAACAGCATTAATTCCTGTTGGATTTGGTGTCATTCTATTGTTGTGTTCCATCGGCTTAAAAAAGGAAAATAAAATCATCTCGCATATAGCCGTTCTTTTAACATTGGTCATCCTCGTGGCTTTGGTAGGAATGAGATTGCCGAAAAGCCTTGTATCGGGGGGGGTGGGATTGGTTCGTGTTATCGGAATGATTTTAACGTCTATTTTATCGATGGTCGCATTTGTTCTCAGCTTCATTAAAGCGCGCAGATAGCCTATGAAAGTGGCAAGCCGATTCCAATTGATTTTCGTGTCATGCCTCGCTGTTCTTATAGTTATGTCTTGTGACAATCCTTCCGACAGAACTGAAGTTGGGCGGGAGAATCAGCCTGCAATTGAACAAAATGCTCAAATCAATCTCAAAGACATTGCGCTCATTTATAAATATAAATGCGCGATCTGTCATGGTAAAAACGGGGTCTCTGTGATTAAGGACGCGCCGAATTTGGTCTCTACAGAATATACAATGGAAGAAAGAGTCGCCATTATCATGTATGGCAAAGGCACAATGCCTCCTCAAAAAGATGTGCTTGATATGCCCACGATTAGAGGACTTGCGATGTACATTGACAGTCTTAAGTAACTGATCTCATGGCAAAAAAACAACCTGTTTCAACTTCTGAAGACAAGGAAACATGTGTCCTGATAGGCCTTGCAACCCAGAACCAAAAACGTGAACAGCTTGAAGAGTATCTTGAAGAGCTGGCGTTTTTAGTGACTACAGCAAATGCTGTTTCTAAAAAAACGTTTATTCAATCTCTTACAAAGCCTGATTCAAAAACATTTATTGGGTCAGGCAAGCTTTTAGAAATTAGAGACTACGTCAAAGCCGAAGGGATCGATATGATCGTATTCGATGATGAACTCAGTGGATCTCAAATCCGAAATATTGAAAAAGAAATTGAGGGCGTCAAGATTATCGACCGACCCAATCTCATACTCGATATTTTTGCACAACGCGCAAGAACATCTCACGCCAGAACTCAAGTAGAACTCGCGCAATACCAATATCTCTTGCCACGTCTCACAAACATGTGGACTCACCTCCAAAAACAAAAAGGAGGCATAGGCATGAAAGGCCCTGGAGAGAAAGAAATCGAGACAGACCGAAGAATAATCAGGGACAGGATTGCACTGTTAAAAAAGGAATTAATTGCCATCGATAAGCAAATGGCTACACAGCGTAGCAACAGAGGCTCTATGATTAGAGTGGCTCTCGTAGGCTATACAAATGCTGGGAAAAGCACGCTTATGACTGCGCTTTCAAAGAGTGATGTATTTGCTGAAAATAAGCTTTTTGCCACACTCGATACGACCGTTAGAAAAGTTGTTGTCGCGAATCTCCCGTTTCTACTTAGTGACACTGTCGGTTTCATCCGAAAATTACCCACCCAACTTATTGAGAGTTTCAAATCCACACTCGATGAAACCCGTGAAAGTGACTTTCTGATCCATGTGATCGACGTAAGTCATCCTCAATTTGAGGATCAGGTCGAGGTTGTCGAGCGTACATTAGAAGAAATCGGCAGTGATGACAAGCCTACTTTACTTCTTTTTAATAAAATTGATCTTTTAGAAAACGAGGATGGTGAGGTTTCAGGTTCTGAAATCATTCAAGGACTTAAACAACGGTTCGAGAAGGATGGGTTTGATGTTGTTTTTATGAGTGCAAGAGATAAGGAGGACATTACAAACTTAAGAGACCTGCTCTACAACAGAGTGAAGGAACTCCATGTCAAACGGTATCCATATCATCAATTTCTGTACTGAAATTATCTAATCTGAGCTAACTTCGTCACATGTCAAGTATTCGTCAAGAAAAAGTCGCAACCCTTATTAAACAAGAGTTAAGTGTCATCTTCCAAAGAGAAGCATCGATGCATTTCGAGGGGCTTTTTATCACAGTCACGTTGGTACGTATGTCTCCTGATCTGGGAGTCGCAAAAGTTTATCTTAGCTTTATGACTGTGAAGGACACAGAAGCAGCATTGAAAGTGGTGAAAAAAGAAAGAAATTGGACACGTCATCATTTGGCAGGTGTGATAGGAAAGCAGGTACGCCGAATTCCAGAACTTCAATTTTACATCGATGACAGCCTGGATTACTATGACGCAGTAGAGAAGGCCTTAAAAGAGTAAGTAAAGTGCGACTTCCATTCAGACTTGCTCGAAGATATCTATTCCAACCTCAATCGCGGAAACTCGTTCACGTGATTTCAGGCATTTCTATGTTCGTGATTGCAGCGGTCACCATGTCTATGATAGCTATCCTATCCGCTTTTAATGGAATAGAAGACCTTGTTCAGGACTTGTTTGGCACATTAGATGCTGACCTTGCTGTGGTGCCCCTTTCAGGTGAAGTACTGCCAAATGAACTTGGAGAAATCATAGGCGAATATCCAGGAGTTGCAGTCTACTCGGCTGTGATTGAGAGTGAAGCAATCATTCGCGGCAATGGATTGACACAAATATGTTCTGTCATAGGTGTTGACGCACAATATGGAGATGTATCGCGAATAGATAGTGCAATTGTTGAAGGCACATGGGGTCGATCTTTTGAAAATTCGCAATGTGTTTGCCTCGGATACGGCATCCGCTCAGAGATGGGGATTCGGTCTGACTCTATATATCCACCACTCATGTCTCTTGGCGCCCCTGTCCGAGGAAAAAAACTAAGTAGACATAGAGAGAGTGCATTCAGGACCTTGCCTGCTTTGGCGTGTGGCACGTTTTCTATTAATGCGGATCTAGACACGAGGTACGTCCTTGCCCCTTTGGAATTTGCACGTGAACTATTTGACAGACCAAATGAAGTATCTCGGTTTGAAATTCAAATTGATGAAGGGGTTTCTGCTGCGCATTTGGCAACTGACGTAAACTTCATTGCGGCCTTAGGAGAGAATGTTTATTTGCGCACACGTGAAGAGAAGCATAAATTTATTACCCAAACAAATCGAGCGGAGAAGCTCGCCACATTTGTGATTCTTAGCTTTATCCTGGTGGTGGCCGCATTTAATATTTTGGCCTCTCTGACAATGTTACTCATCGATAAAAGACAAGATCTTGAGGTTTTTAAAGCAATGGGAATGAACGACCTCGCTTTGGAACGTACGTTTTCTTTACAAGGGCTCGCCATTAATGTTTTGGGAGGCGCCATCGGTACCGTTTTAGGTGTTGCACTCGTGATGGGTCAAGATGCTTTCGGGTGGCTTGCACTTGAGGGGTCGGTCGTCCCTTCTTATCCCGTCAGATTGGCTGCAATAGACATTTTCGGCACGCTCGCTGTTGTGATAGGAATTGGGGGGCTGGGATCTGCTGCAATGGTAAAATTCCTGATTCGAAGGCTTTCTTAGGATAAACATCTCACCTCGAGAAGTCGTGGTCTTTAAAAAGATCAGCAATTAAAAGGAGTTTGGCGCGAATGCCCTCAACATTGTCAAGGGTCACAAGATCTAATCTGTGTTTTTTAAAGTCCGGAATTCCTTTGAAGTAATTTGCATAGTGGCGTCTCATTTCGACGATTCCGAGTCGATCACCCTTCCATGTAAGAGACCCTTCGAAATGCATCGATGCAGCGGCAATGCGTTCCTTCATGTTGGGTGGGGCGAGATGTTCGCCCGAAGCCATAAAATGCTTTATTTCATTGAAAATCCATGGTGAACCGATACTCGCTCTCCCGATCATGATTCCATCTACACCGAATCGTTCACGGTACTCCACAGTTTTTTCCGGCGTATCAATATCTCCGTTTCCAAAAACAGGAATATTCATTCTTGGGTTATTTTTAACCGCCGCAATCAAAGACCAATCTGCATCGCCCTTATACATTTGAGCTCTTGTTCGCCCATGAATACTTATCGCAGCGATACCTACGTCTTGCAATCTCTCTGCGACTTCAACGATATGTCTTGAACCATCATCCCACCCCAAACGTGTTTTCACGGTTACAGGGAGGGTACAAGTGTTCACAATCTCCTTGGTCATCTCCACCATCTTAGGGATGTTCTGAAGAATCCCCGCTCCAGCACCCTTTAAAGCCACTTGTTTGACAGGACATCCGTAGTTGATGTCTATCAGATCGGGGCCTGCTTGCTCTGCAATTGCTGCCGCTTCGCGCATAGGCCCTATATCAGCACCGAAAATTTGTATCCCTACGGGGCGTTCATACTCAAAGATATCAAGCTTCATTGTGCTCTTAGCGGCATCACGAATCAATCCTTCTGAGCTTATAAACTCAGTATACATAAGGTCTGCCCCATACTTTTTACAAACTGCACGAAAAGGAGGATCGCTTACATCCTCCATAGGCGCAAGCAACAGTGGAAACTCTCCTAATTCTATGTCTGCTATTTTAACCAAACTTATACCTGAGTTTTACGAACTTGCCGCAAAATTAAGCCCTTCACATGACGTTCATACAAAACGCCTTCCATAATCTTCATCCGCTCCTTCAAATCACATTTATCATTTGTGTTTCAATAACAGGGATGGGGCTTGCTGTTTTCTTCGGAACATACATATCAGCATGGTGTTGTGGAACGGGTGATACCCTTCCGGAATTGATGTCATCCCTCATGAATCTTGAGTTAAAATCTGGAATTTGTGCAACGCTTATTCTCAATTCATTAAACCAAATCCTTGGGTTTGCGGGTGCCGGCTTCGCCTATGCCATGCTACATGGACCTGGAAGAGGGGTCGGGTTTAGTCAAAATGGGGGAAATGAACATCTGTTCAAGTTTCTCATTGGCGCCGTGATCATTACACTCGGCTTTTCTCCATTTCTAGATCTCAGCTATCGGTTAAATGAATGGCTCCTTGTTGATGGATCAACCCTACATTCGATGGCAGCTGCACTTGAAGCAGAAGCGGCGAGAATAACCCAAGCCATGCTTCAAATGGAAACTTCAAACCAATTTCTAGCGACACTCGTCGCCGTTGCATTTCTACCTGCGATATGTGAAGAGTGGTTATTTCGAGGCGCTTTACAACCTCTCGTGTCGAAATGGAGTGGCAACATTCACGTAGGAGTCTGGGTGAGTGCAATCGTTTTTAGTGCAATACACTTTCAATTCTTTGGATTTATCCCCCGCATGTTACTCGGCGCAGGGTTTGGTTACATGGTTGTAGCAAGTGGGAGTTTGTGGCCAGCTGTCCTGGGGCACTTTGTAAATAATGGCGTCGCTGTATGTGCAGCGTGGTGGCTAGGCCCTGAGTGGGTTGCAGAAGGGATGAACCCTGCAGCAACAGTTTGGGGCACGACAGAGAGCATAAGTGCGGTAATAGGTCTATCAGCTATCCTTGCGAGTGTTGTGTGGTTAAAGCCCAAAGTGAACTTTAAAGAACTTCAACCTTAGGCCAAGGCCTTAGCAATAAGAAGATCTTCGGGCGTTGTGACCTTCAGGTTTATGGGGTCGCCTGCGCAAATTGTTATTTTGTGACCCGCTGCTTCAAAAACGGATGCATCATCCGTAAAGGCTGGGGAATAGGAAACTGCAAATGATGGTTTCAGCAGCGCCAAATCAAAGCATTGCGGGGTTTGAACTGAAATGAACTCTGATCGATTTAGCGCAACAGATTCATGTGTATTGACATCTGAAATTTTACGGATGCTGTCCTTAAGCGGTACGGTCGGAATCGCTGAACCATGAAGCGCAGCCATGTCAAAAGTGTCGCGAATGAGCTTCAACGAAGGAAAGGGACGGACAGCATCGTGAATCGCAACCAGTCCATCATCCGGGAGAGTGACAAGACCGTTTAATACTGAATGGAATCGTTCAACACCCCCTTTGATGAGGTGACTTACACCTGATGGACCATATTCTATCTCTAAACTTCGGAATTCGTCAAACAGAGATTCGTGTAAGACCAAAGATATAGGGGCGTCAGGAACAGCTTCATTGAAACGACGAAGGGTCCACCACATAAGTGGCAGACCCTTAATTATTAGAAATTGTTTTGCCGTCTTTGTAAGCATTCGTGTACCAGTACCTCCTGCAACGATAACAATGTGACGACTCACAGTGAGAATTACTTTGACGCTGACGCGTAACGCTCAGCGATTGCATTCCAATCTGCGACATTAAAAAATGCCGAGATGTAGTCTGGACGGCGGTTTTGGTAATTGAGGTAATAGGCGTGCTCCCAAACGTCGAGGCCCATGATGGGCGTGCATCCACAACCAACGCCAGGCATAAGTGGATTGTCTTGGTTTGCTGAAGAACACACACTTAATTTACCTTCTTCACAGACA
>CAJXHE010000081.1 GCA_913051865.1 uncultured Flavobacteriales bacterium | reverse complement strand
TGATCGACTGGATTTACAACCGACCGAGACCTGCCGACGATGTCACACCTGACGATGTCGCAAGCGCTTTGGGACTTGAAATTTACACCACGACAAATGCACCCTACGATTTCATGGCGACCGGAGGAAACTTTATGAGCGATGGATTTGGCACGGCGTTTTCGTCGAATTTAATCATCGATGAAAACTCAGGCGGAAGCACAGGCTGGGGAGGCAGTTTTCCAAATCACTCGGTGGCGGAAATCGACGGCATCATGGACGATTTCATGGGGATAGACAACTACATCAAGATGCCTAATCTCCCCTACGATGGGATTCATCACATCGACATGCATATGAAGCTCCTCGACGAAGAAACCCTCCTCGTCTCCCAATATCCTGACGGAGTGGCGGACGGCCCACAGATCGAAGCGAATATCCAGTATGTCCTGGACAACTTTACGACCAAATGGGGCACGCCGTTTAAAGTGCACTGGATTCCCGCCCCCCCACAATCGGGCGGAGGATATCCCAACCAAGGCGGATATTACTGCACGTATTCAAACTCCATGTTTGTGAACAAAACCCTTCTGGTCCCTACCTATTACACGCAATACGACACCACAGCGCTCCGCATCTATGAAGAACTGCTCCCTGGGTATAACATCGTAGGAATCGACTGTGACAACAACCCCGAAGCCATTATCAGCGCTTCAGGAGCCATCCATTGCATCACACATGAAATAGGTGTTGAAGACCCCCTTCTGATCAGTTACAAATCCTTAGAAAACACCTCTGTATCTTCTGATGGATATACTGTCGAGGCCTATATCAGACACCGCGATGGGATTTCTTTGGCCACCGTTTACTATCGTGAACAAGGTTCATTTAGCTTTATACCAGTCAGCATGTCCCCTGTGGGCGGGAATACTTATTCCGGAACCATCCCCAGCTCTGCCGCAAGTGGCGGAGGAACGATAGAGTACTATGTGCAGGCGGCCGCTTACTCAGGCAAAGTCCAAAGACGTCCTATGACAGCACCTTCAGGCTACAAGTCTTTTTCTGTTGTCGCTGACCCGATGGGATGTACAGACCCTGAAGCTTGCAACTACAATGCATTCGCATCCATCGATGATGGGAGTTGTGAACCGCCATGCTGCCCAGGAGACATTAATGGCGATGGTGGCATGAATGTCGCCGACTTACTCGTCATCCTCAGTGAATTCGGATGTTCAAGTGGGTGTACCTCTGACATCGATTCTGACGGAAGCGTGACGGTCGGAGACATCCTCTACTTCTTGTCTATTTTCAGCGCAGGCTGCCCTTGAGATTAAAACCTCGCCACTGCCCTTCGTGCGACAACTAAATGTCACAAAATCCTGTTATCATTGAGATAGCGGGTTTTGTTTTTCATTGCACCTTCCCTTATGCTTACATTTTTAGATAGGTGAGCGGTGCCAAAGACGCACAAGATTACTCAGAAAGTCAACAATCACTAATCGATTGTATTCCCGTCGGTTGAGTTATCTAAGAAAGTGCTTCCAGAATCTCCGGAGACGGTACTGTAGTTTGGTGAGGCGGTGTTTTCAAAACCACCAGAGACAGAAGAAAAAGATCCAAAAGAGTTGTTAGTATGCCCACCTAAGACTGAAGAAGCTTCCCCTGAAGCATTGTTGCTATTTCCTCCGGAGACGGAAGATAAATATCCCGAAGCGGAATTGCCATATCCACCCGAGATGGAAGAATAATTTCCTGAAGTACTGTTGACCCACCCCCCTGTGACGGAAGAATAATCTCCCACAGCGGTGTTAGAACGCCCCCCCGAGACGAAAGAACCCCCTCCCGAAGCGGTATTAAAACTCCCCCCCGAGATGGAACAATCAGTTCCCTCAGCGGTGTTGCCATATCCACCCGAGACGGATGAAGTATTTCCCGAAGCGGTGTTCCCACCACCCCCCGAGACGGAAGAAAAATATTCCGAGGCGGTATTACCAGCCCCCCCCGAGACGGAAGAATAAACTCCTGTAATGCTGTTGTTATAACCAACAACAATGCCTCCATATGAAGAATAAGTATGTCCAAATCCTACCACAAGGTTGTGAGAGCCCGACTTGTCGTTTCCACTATCCTCATCATATCCGATAATAATATTTCCTGTTCCGTTCGTCGCTTCGGCTGTTTCCCCACTCCCACTCACAACCTGAAGGTTCGCACCAGAGATGAGTACCGTTTCTTCAGTAATAGATATGTACTGCTGAAGCTGAGTGATGTATGCCTGCTGGGCTTCTACTGTCGCTTGAAGCGTACCGATGACTTCTGCCAAACCTACCCCATCTATTTGAATCTCAGCAGGCGCGAACGCATTGCCATAATTTACTAAAAAGTCCGAAAGATCTGGCACTGTAATATTTCCATCAGCATTCCCATCAGGGTTATACGGATAATTTATAGTCTCTTGAGCAGATAAAGAAAAGAAAAGAGCTATTAAGGCGAGGGTTAGAAAAGGTCTCATGGTTAATTTTATTTGAGACGAAAGTACAATAAAAAAGCTACACATAAAAGGGACGCCTTTCGGCGTCCCTTCATTTGCAATTGAACGGTCTTTTGATCAATTGCTATATAGTCTCAACGAAACAGGTGTCGTTTAACAAGTTGTCCCGAAGGCAGCAAGTAAGATTAAGATATCCTGTACGTTTGTAGCATCGTCATCATTGAGGTCAACAGAACATCCAGATGTACATCCGAATTGTCCAAGCAATTCAAGAATATCAGCAACTGAGATTACCCCATCACCGTTAATGTCCTCTGGACAATCACAAGATGTGAACTCACAAGACCCATCGTCAATCGTTGAAGTCGCATCGTAATTACATGCTGTAGCATCTGTACATCCAGCACAACTAACACTTTCACAAGACCCGTCGTCTATCGTCGCTGTAGCGTCGTAGTTACAAGCAGCAGCATCTGTACATCCTGAGCAAGACGTGTATTCACACGATCCGTCATCAGTATTTGCAGCTGAGTCATAGTTACAAGACGCAGCATCTGTACATCCTAAGACTTCAACAAACTCACCTGGGCAGATACCCCCTAGCGTAAATGTTGCATCATAATCAGCACCAGTAGATGCCTCACCAACATATCCATTCACAATTGTGACAGACCAAACGCCATCTCCTGAAACTCCAACTGATGATAAATCAACTACAACAGAGTACACTCCTGATGTGGAAACCTGCCAAGTATCAGGGTAAACGACAAGGTAGTCTCCTTGATTGGCACATACGCCACTTGCAAAATTATATCCTCCAAACTCGATACAAGACCCATCAGGTGCGCCGATTTGAACGAGCATATCCGCTGGCCAACTTCCGTTAGCAAGAGGGTTTGCCCAGTTAAGATCAATTGTAACAGTTGTTAATGTTCCCGCTCCAGAAGTAGAAGACGGATCTGAACTCGCCTGACCCACAAGGGAAGCCACAACTGAAGTCACGATTTCACAACCACATCCGAAAACTGGATCAGGTGCGATACAAGAACCATCATCTTGAGTTGCAGTAGCGTCATAGTTACAAGCCGTAGCTTCTGTACAACCAGCACAATCAAAATTACATGAACCATTGTCATTGACTGCCTCTGAATCATAGTTACACGCTGTTTCATCAGTACAACCAAATCCTTCTCCAATACAGAATTGAGTTGATTCAGACGTCGCGAATTCACCGCCAGTTGTAAGTAATGAGCCGTCAACAGTTAGATCATAAGACCCGACACCGTAGGTACAACAAATACCATCTCCGAAACTGTCATTGATTGTAAACGTGTAACATCCATCACCGACACATACGACCTCTTGGACTGCTGTAGCAGCAGTAGTATATGGACCACCTGAAGCAACAGCAGCGCCAGTAACGTCATCCGTCAAAGACCATGTTGTCTCACCAGGGTAGTTGTCAGTCAAAATATTGATGATTACGCCTGTTCCACCGAGGATACAAGATCCATCATCTTGAGTTGCGGCAGCATCGTAGTTACAAGCTGCTGGGTCTGTACAACCTGAACATGTCGTTCCGTCTCCGCCACACACACCACACACATCATTTTCTTGACAAGAACCATTGTCAATTGTCGCGGCAGCATCATAGTTACACGCTGAAGCATCCGTACAGCCTCCACATGTTGTATTGTCTCCGCCACAAACGCCACATAGGTCATTTTCCTGACATGAACCGTCATCCTGTGTTGCTGTAGCGTCATAGTTACACGCTGTTGCATCTGTACATCCTGCACAATCGAAGTTACAAGAGCCATCGTCCTGAGTCGCATTCATGTCATAGTTACATGCAGTCGCATCTGTACATCCCAAACCACATTCAGCGTTTATTGTAAAGTAATCATCTCCAGCACTCGTACCATCGCCATTTGCAGCAGTATCAAGAGAACCTGTAATAATCACTGCGCCTGTCGCAACATCCGTCAAAGTATAGATCGCATCATTCCAGCCATCTCCGAAGCTGTCTGCCATAGAAAGTGTGTAACAGCCATCTCCGATACAGAGATCTTGAGTTCCAGCACCTCCAGATGCAACAGATGCACCGTTGAGTATGACAGACCATGTTATCTCACCGTCCCATGTGCCACCACCCACAGTGATGTTCACACCGTTTCCGAACACACAGCTTCCGTCATCAATTGTATTCCCTGCGCTGTAATTACATGCTGCATCATCTGTACATCCCGTGCAAGATGAATCGTCTCCGCCACAAACACCACATAGGTCATTGTATTGACAGTTTCCGTTGTCTGTAATAGCATCTGGGCTATAGTTACAAGCTGACGCATCTGTACATCCCAAATCAGGGTTGCAGTTTTCCATAGCCATAACAATAGAGTTATTCACGTTAAGACGACCACCTGTAACAGTCTCAGGACCTAGCTGAGCAATTTGATCAACACCATCAAATATAAATGAACGAACCAAGTCGGCAGTAGCTTGAGGTGATGTCAATGCGTTTGATGCAAGGTCGGCACAAGGCGCACTGTAAACAAGCGCAATCGCTCCTGCAACACATGGACTCGCAAAAGAAGTTCCAGACGTATTTGCATAACCTCCTCCTAGTGAAGGAAGGTACACGCTTTCTCCTGGCGCTCCTAAATCAATTGTAGTCGCTCCGTAGGCAGAAAATGTTCTTTGATCTTGGTTATTCGTTGCTGTGACAGCAACCATATAATCTGAACTGCAACCAGTAGGCATATCACCAACAGCATCAATGTCAAACTGAGCATTTGCTGTTGCGCCACAGTTTAGAATTCCCACTGAACCTAGGTCGTCGTAGTAAGCACACCACACTGGGTAATTGGCGGGGTTTCCCTGATCAATTCCCCAAGATGCATTTGTTGCAACAACGAAAGCACCTACAGCACCATTAGACGTGTTGTACAAGTTACGCATCGCATGTGGATAGCTATATGCTTCCACAACACCAGCATCAGTTAATCCGCCAAATTCAACATGCATAATACCTACGCTCCAGTTAACGCCTGCGCCACCATTTGAGTTATTTCCTGTAGCGCCAATCATACCGCTGACAGCGGTTCCGTGAGAAGCTCCAGAAATGGCATCACTGTTAGATGTTGTATTCCATCCATCCACATCGTCAACATAACCATTTCCATCATCATCAATACCGTTACCTGCAATTTCATTAGGATTCGTCCAGTGATTGTCGATTAAGTCTGGGTGAGAATAATCACCACTCTCCATAACACATACGACAATTCTGTCTCCATTGGCAGTAAATCCACCTGTAGATATATCCCACGCCTCATCACTGTCAATATCATGATCACCACTTTCCACGTGATGCCATTGCTGATTAAAACTAGGATCATTAGGTGTTGTAGCTCTGTTTTCAACATAATGGTTAAACTGAACTGCGCGAACAGAAGGATCAAGCTCTAAATCACGTAAGATGAGATCTGAATCAGAAATATCTTGACTGTAATTGAAAAGGTGAATGTGAGAAAGAGATGAAAGCTCTTTAACTGGCTTAAGACCAGATTTGAGTCCATTAATCGACGCGTGTTGTTTTGCAAAAAAGGCTGCATCAGCGTGTTTGTGGAACATCACAATTAATTCACCAGGAACAACGTCACCAGGGGTGCCAGTTGCAGGCGTTTTTTGAGCAGATACTGACAAAGTCGTCAGAAGCGCTAAAGAAAGGAGAGATAAAGAAAATTTCATCGAAATGGTATATTATATAATCTTGATTACGTTTTGGTTTATGACAGAATTATATACTGTCTTAATCGAAGACGTAAATTAACACAAAAAGTTGCATAAAAAAATTAATTATACGCGGATGATAAAACTTTTAAGATATCAGAGGCTGATTTTGTAATGGGAGTTCCGGGACCGAAAACACCTACAACCCCCATTTTATATAGCTTTTCATAATCTGCAGGTGGGATTACCCCACCGACAACGATTAAAATATCAGCGCGGTTTAATTCAACCAATGATTCTACAAGAATGGGAATCAGCGTTAAATGACCCGCAGCAAGTGTAGAAATTCCGATGACATGAACATCATTCTCTACAGCTTGACGTGCAACTTCTTGAGGCGTTGAGAAAAGTGGCCCCAAATCGACATCGAACCCCAAATCGGCAAAAGAAGACGCAATAACTTTTGCACCTCTGTCATGACCGTCCTGCCCCATCTTCGCAACCAGAATCCGTGCACGACGACCTACAGACGCGGCAAAAGAATCCGACAACTTTAAAGCCGATTTAAATTCATCTCTGCTATTCATTTCCTTCGAAAATACACCACTCACCCTTCTGTCTGTGGGTTTATATCTACCAAATACATTTTCTAATGCCATACTTATCTCTCCAAGCGTCGCACGCAAACGCGCAGCTTCAATCGCCAATCCTAGCAAATTATCAGAATTCTCAGCGCCCGAAGTAAGCGCCGACAGCGCATGTGATACTGCTTGAGAATCACGTTCAGATTTAATCTTTGTGAGCATCTCGGATTGCTGATCACGCACCGCAGAGGTGTCTACATTCAGCACTTCCAATTCATTTTCTTCAGGAGGAATCTGAAAAATATTAACGCCTACTATTCTGTCAGATCCTCGATCTATTCTGGCTTGCTTTCGGGCCGCAGCTTCTTCAATCCTGAGCTTTGGAAGACCCACTTCAATCGCTTTTGACATCCCGCCCAACTCGGCAATTTCTTTCATAAGCTCTGATGCCCGAGAGACAATTGACTCCGTTAAGAACTCCATTAAATAACTCCCAGCCCAAGGATCTACAGCGGGCGTATATCCCGCTTCTACTTGCAATATTAATTGCGTGTTTCTTGCAATTCTCGCTGAGGAATCCGTGGGAAGTGCAATGGCTTCATCCAATGAATTTGTATGGAGAGATTGCGTTCCGCCAAATGTTGCGGACAGTGCTTCTATTGCTGTCCTGGCCACGTTATTCCAGGGATCTTGAGCGGTCAGTGTCCATCCCGAAGTTTGGGTATGGGTGCGTAGCATTAAACTTTTCGGGTTGGAAGGTTGGAAGGCTGACATTTCAGAAGCCCAAATCATCCTTGCAGCCCTCATCTTCGCGATTTCCATCGTGTGATGCATCCCGTTTGCCCAGAAAAAGCTCAAGCGAGGCGCAAAATCGTCAACAGTAAGACCTGCGTCAATCCCTGTTTTCACATATTCAATTCCATCAGCCAAAGTGTACGCCAATTCAAGTTCAGGGGTGGCGCCTGCTTCCTGCATGTGATATCCCGAAATGCTAATCGAGTTGTACTTGGGCATCTTTGAGGCGGTATATTTAAAAATATCCGACACAATCCGCATGGAATGCGACGGCGGATAAATAAACGTATTGCGCACCATAAACTCCTTCAGGATGTCGTTCTGAATTGTTCCAGATAATTTTTCAGACGAAACACCTTGCTCCTCTGCAGCGACAATATAAAATGCGAGAATGGGAAGCACCGCACCATTCATCGTCATGCTCACTGACATTTTATCTAAGGGAATCCCCTCAAACAAACGCTTCATGTCCTCCACAGTATCAATCGCCACACCCGCATTGCCCACATCACCAGTCACACGGGGATGGTCACTGTCATATCCCCTGTGGGTGGCAAGATCGAAGGCCACTGAAAGACCCTTCTGTCCTGCAGAAAGATTCCGGCGATAAAAAGCGTTTGACGCCTCAGCAGTAGAAAACCCTGCGTATTGACGAATCGTCCAAGGTCGCGTGGCATACATGGTCGGATATGGGCCTCCTAAAAAGGGAGCTATCCCCGCACAGTATTTCTCATGGGACCGTTTTGGTGTATGAATTCCAAATGATTCTGGAACGTCAATTCCCTCAGCTGTTTCAACAGTCTCTACCTGACCGTCATCGTGCGTGGCGCGATACAATCTCGCTGTATCTATGTTTTCAACTGTCTTCGTGTGTGTGTTCTCTTTTGCAAGCGCTTCAGGTTGATGATTGAGCAGATAGAATGGATCAAGTGCATTTGAAGAAAGGGGCTCATTGCCTCGAGAAGCATCTACAGGCACGAATATGGGTGCTTGAAGCCATGCGGCACGCCCCTTTAAAGTCGCCGCCTCCCACTGTTCCAGCGTCTTCAACGCGTCCATGCGTTGCAATGCTTCAGAGGCAAACCATTTGGTGGCCAAATCCAAATGATGACTCCCCCCCATCGGGTCATCTGTTCTGCCTAAAAGCGCCTCCTCGCGTAAAATATGTTGGATATTCCTTGCCCATCTTTTTGATTGCGTGATCGACTTCTCGTCGTTTAAAGGCGACAATATATCGTGTCCGCGCACTTCGATTCCGTCCGCGCCTCCTACAACAGCACCATATGCCATCATCGTATGCCTCAATAAATTGTCCTCCTGCATCTCCTTTACTGCGAAAATCGAGGTTGTTCGGGATTCAATCCAGATGGGCGCAGACGCTGCCACACCCCCCATCTCTGAGATCATTGTTGCCCAGGCCACGCGCAATCCACGAATGGCTGC
>CAJXHE010000080.1 GCA_913051865.1 uncultured Flavobacteriales bacterium | reverse complement strand
TGATAGGCGTACATCCACAACCTACACCAGGCATAAGTGGATTGTCTTGGTTTGCAGAAGAACACACACATAATTTGCCTTCATCACAGACACAGAGCCAAGCCCAGCCAGAACCAAAACGCGTTGCTGCAGCTTTTGAAAACTGATCGACAAAATCATTAAATGAACCGAAGTCTCTGTCTATGGCAGAAGCCAAATCACCTGAAGGTGTTCCTCCACCATTGGGGGACATAGAATTCCAAAACAATGTGTGGTTGTAAAAACCTCCACCGTTATTTCGTACTGCTGTATTTTCAGAGTGATGCGTAAGAAGGTCCTCGATACAAGATTTCTCAAGGTCTGTTCCAGATACAGCTGCGTTCAATTTCGCTGTATAACCAGCGTGATGCTTTCCATGATGGATTTCCATCGTACGCGCATCAATATGTGGCTCGAGAGCGTCGTAAGCGTAAGGTAAATTGGGTAATTCGAATGCCATTTTGCTATTTTTTAGTACATATTTAAATTTTGATTCGACATCGTTGAATCATTTTGGAGCAAATATACTCTTCCTTCTCGCGTACCGAACCTATCATCTACTAACAATTCATAAAGTGCTCTTTCTACAAACGCATCGCCCGAGGTTCTCACTTTGTGGTAGGCGTTCTCTCCTTTCACGTTTCTCACAACTTGGGCAAAGAATCTGACCATAATGCGTTCTATTTCTTCCCTACCCTCTTCACTCGATTTATCAGGCCAAACCGTACCCTGTCTCTCTGCCACTTTCTTTATTGTAGACAGACCGCCTTTTTTAGGATGTGTCCAAATAGAGCTTGTTTCAGAAAGGTTGTTTTTTAAATTCTCATCGCGATGAAGATCAACCCAAGTAAATGAGGCATCACGTAATGCCCCTGTCCAAACAAGCTCTGCCAAAGCCCTACTTGACTGTGTGCTGTCTAATGGAATAAATACATCAGGCGTAATCCCACCACCACCATATACCTTACGGCCTAGCAAAGTACTGTAGGCTAAGGTATCTGAATGTTGAATGCTGTCCGCCAGAAAAAGCTCACCAGATGCAATTCTGTTTTGGTAATCATTCGCATAATCCACACCTGCTCCGTACGGCTTTTGTATTGCTCTGCCGCTCGGCGTGTAAAACCTAGCCACTGTAAGACGAAGGGCACCAGCACCTGACAGTGCATTTGGAACAGAGAATTCCTCCTGAACCAGTCCTTTTCCGAAAGACCGTCTTCCCACGATAAGGCCTCTGTCGTTATCCTGCAATGCGCCGGCAAATATCTCACTTGCTGAAGCTGAGTTTTCATCTATGAGTACCGCAATTGGCCAGCTGCTGTATTCTCCACGATATGTAGAATTGTAATTTATTCTCGGAGAGGCTTTGCCCTCTGTGTAAACAATCCCGAGTCCTTCATCTAAAAATCGATCAATCATATCTGTTGCGGAATGTAGATATCCGCCACCGTTCCCCCTTAAATCTACAATCACTGAAGTGGCACCTTGCTTTGCCAGATCTATCATTGATTGCTCAAACTCGGTGGCAGTCGTCGCGGAAAAACGAATGACTTTAATATAGCCCACGCTGTTTTCAAGTACAAAAGATGCCACGACACTATGTATAGGAATCCTTGCACGCTTAATCGCCACTTTGATAATGTCTTCTATAGAGGAGTCATGGTCGACATGTGCATTTGAGTTTCTGGCAATACCCAAATCGACCTGTGTCCCTCTTGGGCCCTTAAGTAGCTTCATCACCCGTTCGTTCGTGAGAAATGGGCCGGAAATAGATTCGCCTTCAACTTCTACAATCCGGTCACCCGCTTTTATCCCTGCACTTTCTGAGGGTCCTCCTGGAATGGCGTTGACAACCATTAACGTGTCGTCCCGGATGATAAACTCGACGCCAATTCCTTCAAAATTTCCCTCCATGAGCGATGCGTTCGCTAAGATATCTTCGCTGGTAAAGTAATTTGTATGCGGGTCGAGTTCTTGGACAATCGATTGAACAGCAACATCAATAAGTGACTCACGATCTATGGAGTCCACATAGAGAACTTCAATTTGGTTCAAAATGTGTGAAATCCGGTTGTCATTGTGAGGACTATGTTGTGAGTCATCATTACATCCACGGCCTAGCAAAAGCCCCAATGAAAGCGTAAGTGCGATGATCAGTGGTTGAGCTGGTCCGTTGAGCAGGCCATTTTGATTAGTCGACATAAGCAGCGTGCATTATTGTTCTAAAAGTTCTGTAAGAATGGACGATTTCGTGAGGAAGTCAACGCCACTTGTATCTTTATATGCGGATTTATAAACGACTCTCTTGATTCCTGCTTGCAGAATGAGCTTTGCACAATCTCTGCATGGTGAGAGCGTAATATATAGGGTAGCTCCTTCTGCTGAGTTGTGACTTCGGGCAAGTTTCGTGATCGCATTTGCCTCAGCATGCAAAACATACCAATGAGTTTGTCCCTCATCATTTTCACACTCATTTGGAAAACCACTGGGGGAACCATTATAGCCATCGGCAATAATCATATTGTCTTTTACGATAAGTGCGCCCACGTTTTTTCGTGTACAATGAGAGAGTTTGGCCCACTCCTCGGCCATTTTCATGTAGGCAATATCATACCTCAGTTGCTTTTTCTTCGCTTCATTCATTAATGCGCAAGATAATCTATGTAGTTTCGTTTTATGCGTATCTACACAAGAACAGGTGATGACGGAACCACGGGACTTTTCGGTGGCACACGTCTTTTAAAAGACGACCTTAGAATCGAGGCTTATGGCACGGTTGACGAACTTAACACATTCATAGGCAGGCTAATAGAGCATGAATCAATGAAAACACATCGGGTGTTTTTTCGAGATATTCAATCTCAGCTTTTCCTTTTGGGCAGCCATCTTGCAACCATAGATCCCAAGATGAAAGAAAAATTACCAAAGTTTGCATCGAATCCTGTTGAGGAATTTGAGAATTGGATCGATGCGGCGGATGAACAAACCCCAGACCTCAAGAACTTCTTATTGCCAGGAGGTCATCCAGCTGTAGCTGATGCACATGTTGCTCGAGCCGTATGTAGAAGGGCCGAACGCAGATGTGTTTCGCTTGCGAGAGAACAAAAAATTGATCCTGAACTCATTAAATATCTAAATAGGCTGTCAGATTTACTCTTTACAACTGCAAGATTGCTTTCTCACATCACGAAAACTGATGAAATCGCTTGGAAAGCAAGATAATGTATACTTAATCCCTATAAAACTTGCAATCAAATGAGATTCGGTTATTTTTGCGCGCTATAACCTTATATTAGGAATAAAGGAATGTACTGGACTCTAGAATTAGCATCTTACTTAGAAGACGCGCCTTGGCCCGCCTCTAAAGACGAACTCATCGACTTCGCTATGCGAACAGGTGCACCTCTTGAAGTCGTTGAAAATCTCCAAGGTCTTCAGGATGATGGAGAGAACTACGATACCATTGAGGACATTTGGCCTGATTACCCTTCGAAGGAAGATTTTTTCTTCAACGAAGACGAGTATTAGACTTTTATAGCGCGTAACAAACGCCTATGCGTAGATGGACTTTTTTGTTCCATCACGACCTCCTTTCCTGCCGTTAATTGATCCATAAGCTGAACATTGCCGTGCCTCATCGTAAGCAATTCTAATCCCTTTTCTGTTTTCGTCCAAAAACCATCTCCCAAGCCCTCTACAAATCGATGTCGCCTTTCTGGGTCCTCCTCGAAGACCAAATCGAATTGAACCGCAGAGTTTTGCATCATTCTCACGTGAATTCCCGATTTATTTAGCCTCGCAAAAAGAGTAGAGAGATGATCCTCCCCCACAAATGAATTGTCAGCAGGACCTAAAGACAAAAGGGAAACATTCGGTCGAGAGATGTACATCGGGATACCGGGAAGCATGCCTGGATACGAGGCGATTTTCGTTTGAGGTGCATTTAAATCCACAAAACTTTTGACAAAAAGAGGAATGTCTTCGTTCTGTAGTGGCTTAATCGTTCTGGGATGAATCACACTGGCGCCGTAATAACTAAGTTCTAGTGCTTCACCATAATCTAATTCTTTGATTGTTTCGGTGTGATCAAACACACGTGGATCGGCATTGAGCATCCCTGGCACATCCTTCCAAATGACGACTTCTTTTGCACCGATTGCACACGCGAGTAGCGCCGCTGAATAATCCGAACCCTCACGCCCTAAAGTTGTCGTTCTTCCATTGGGACAACGGCCTATAAATCCCTGAGTGACGACGATCCGATTTTCCATTTCCGAGAGCGATGTTCTCAACCCAGCTCCATTTTCATAAAGCTTACGTTCATTCACTCTGGCACTTCTGTGTTTCGTGTCGGTTAAAATGATATCTCTTGCGTCCGTCCACTTGGCTTCGAAATTTTTTGATTTTAAATACCCCGTCAAAACACGCGTACTTGCATCCTCACCTGCTGCAACAAGCGCATCATATCGTGCGTCTGCATCCTCGAGCTCATTTGCGGTCTTTAAAGCCGAATCAAAAATCATTCGTAAATCAACATTTATTCCGAGTTCACGCGCGATGTCTTCGTGAGTCTCGGTAATCGAATTCATTCGGGACTGGGCAGAAACAACACCCTCTTTAATTAAAACCCCAAGCACATGCTCCAATTCATTCGTTGTCTTACCCATCGCAGAGACGACGACGACAGCGGATCCTTGTAAATTTTGAGTCAATAACGCACCTACATTTCTCACCGCCTCTGAATTTTTAACCGAAGCGCCTCCGAATTTATGTACGACCAAATGATCCCTTTTAATTTGCACATTGCGAAGTTACCTGAAGAAAGCCCTTGCACGTACATTGCAATATGGAATCATCACAACTTATAGATATTATATTAGGCATTATCCTAATTTGGGGCGCCTTCATGGGATTCAAAAAAGGTCTCATCCTTTCATTGGCATCATTTATTGCAATTGTTGCGGGAGCAATCGCGGCGTATTATGGTTCTGAAGCGATTGCAATAGCTTTGGCATCACATGTAGACTGGAGCAGTCAGAAGGTTGCCGTGGCCTCCTTCGCCATAGCTTTTATTGCGGTGGTTTTGAGTGTACACCTTTTGGCAAGAATTTTAGAGAAATTCATTGACTTGTTGGCATTGGGGTTGGCAAACAAACTCTCTGGAGCCCTTTTTGGAATGGCAAAAAACGCGCTGCTTCTCACATTCGTCATTTTCGGTATTAAAGGGTTCGGAGGAAAGTATATCCCTGAAAGTGTCGAGAAGAACTGCGTGATTTTTCCTGTTGTAGAATCTATTGCGCCTCTTGTGTTGCCGTATTGGAAGGATTGGTCTGAAAAGACCGATCTCGAAAAACTTGAAGAAAAAGCCAACGAAAAAATAAACGATGCAAAGGAAAAACTTATAGAAACGAAAGGGAAAATAGAAGACAAACTCTGAGTTTTCTTACACTGCACCCACAGCGCGAAACAACGCTGTCATTTGAGAAGTAAGTTCTGTTTTTTTCTCTAAATAGTCGTCATTGACTTGCAGGGTGGTATTCACACTCACATAGAATTTTATCTTCGGCTCTGTACCTGAAGGACGAACCGTAATACGAGACCCCTTTTCTGTGATAAACTGTAGGAAATTTGATCTCGGCAAATCTATATTTTTGACTTCCGAGGTAATCAGGTCGTGATTTTTCTGAGTGTCAAAATCTAGAAGTGCCACAACTTTTTCACCGGCAAGCATGCGTGGCGTATCTGATCGGAATCTAGAAATCATCTCCGAGATTTCATTTTCTCCTTCCCTTCCCATTTTTACAGTTGACACCAAACCTTCTTGATAGAAACCATGTTTTCGATGAATACGCTCTAGGCGGGCCAACATCGTGGTTCCGTTTTCTTCTAATGAATGTGCGAGCTCCGAAAGCACACAACACGCTGAAACCGCATCTTTGTCTCTTGCTGTATCCTTGATAAGATACCCGTAACTCTCCTCTGCACCCACAATAAAATTCCGACCATTTATCTCTTTCTCTTCTTCTGAGATTGCTGCAGCTATATGTTTGAATCCCGTGAGTGTTGTTCGCACACCTAACCCATAACTTTCACCTATTGCAGCCAGAAGCGGAGAGGTCACAACAGTCGAAGCCACAAAATCTGATGAATCGTATGACGTTCCATTGTCTCTTCCACAGCTTATCACGTAATCGAAGATCAACGCGCCCATTTCGTTTCCATTAAGCAATTGAAAACCTCCTTCTCCATTTGGAACAGCGACCCCTACCCTATCAGCATCTGGATCAGTCCCCATGACGAGCGTCGCTCCTAACTTTTCGCCAAGTGAAATCGCTTCTGCAAAAGCTTGCGCCTCTTCGGGGTTGGGGCTAGATACCGTCGGGAAATTCCCGTCAGGTGATGACTGAGACACGACCTCGTGAACATTTGAAAACCCAAATGCCCTTAAAGCAGGCGGGACACTAACGGATCCTGTGCCATGTAAACCTGTGTAAACAAGACAGGATTGTGAACCGTTTTCTTCCAATGAAACTGAACGTCTTAGTTTAAGAATAGCATCAATGTATCCTTTATCCTGTTCGGGTCCAAGCAAGGTAATCAGGTCTTCAGATGCAATCTCTCTGGACGTGGTTTTCACTTCTGAAAGTGATTTTATTTTTCTAACCTCTTCGATGATGGCTGAGTCGTGAGGAGATACAATTTGGCCGCCATCCTCCCAATACACTTTATAACCATTATATTCTGGTGGGTTATGTGATGCTGTAATAACAATACCTGCCACACAGTCTAAATGTCTTACTGTCCAACTCAATTGGGGTGTAGACCTCAATTCTGGATACAACAATGCTTGAATGCCATTTCCTGCCAGAACTCTCGCTGTAACCTCTGCAAACTCATAACTTTGATGACGACAGTCGTATGCAATAGCCACTTTTAAAGGTGTTGACACATGCTGTTTTGTTTTCTTGATGTAGTTCACGAGCCCTTGTGTGGCTCCCGATATGACAGCCGCATTGATGCGGTTTGTCCCTGGACCACAAATGCCCCGCATCCCACCTGTGCCAAATGCGATATCCTTGTGAAAGGCCTCAGTCAAAAGGTCTTCTAAATTTTCCGACAACCACATCCCCACGGTCTCTCTTGTTTCCTTGTCATAAGGCTCTTTAGACCAAACTTTAGCTCTTCTCTTGACCCTCTCTAACTCACTTCCCACGCACATTTTCAATGATTCTTTCCACGTTCGTTTTTCAAGATTTAATAATGTGCGTAATGGTTTTCCGCCCAAATGTGAATTGGCTGGTCTGACAGCACGTGTAGGATATTCAGAAGTTGTAATCCCCACCACATTAACTTTCATTTCTAATTCTTCAAATATCGCCCTGGCAAAGGAGGCCCAACATGTGACTCCTTCATCACTAAAGTGCAATATCCCAGACTTCACATCCCCACCTTTAAGAACGAGCGTACGTAAGGCCTCTGACAAAGACCCCGCATAAGTTGGCGTCCCTCGCTGATCATAAACGACGTTAATTTCGCTTCTCTCCTGTCCCAGCTTCACCATCGTGGTAAAGAAGTTATGCCCCACATTGTCATACAACCAGCTCGTTCTCACAATGTGATACCTCCCTCCGCCCTTATTCATTTCTGCTGCAATCGCTCGCTCTCCTTCCGCCTTAGACTCACCATAAACCCCCAAGGGACTTACAGTGTCACTCTCCAGATATGGCCGCGCTTCTGTACCTCCCTCTTCTCCATTAAAAACATAATCTGTGCTTAGGTGAACCAAAGCAATGTCCAGTTCACGGCAAATACGTGCGATAACTCCTGGCGCAACCGCATTGACTTCCCAAGCCATTTTTTGATCACTTTCAGCTTTGTCTACATCTGTATATGCAGTAGCATTAATTACAAAATCTGGGCTTTCAGCTGACAGCACCTCCTGAATCCTATGAGCGTCACAAACGTCGAGGTCCTTCCGAGTGAATCCCACCCAATAAAGATCAGCGTCCATGGCAAACCGTCTGAGAAGACAGCTGCCTAATTGCCCACCGGCACCCATGACTAATACTTTTTTCACCCTACGAAACTACGACGAACACTATATTTGTTATGACCAAAAGTTCACTTTGGCACGTCTCTTGTAATAAATACCCCATGAAAAAGTCTCTCCTTCTACTGTTTGCCTTGATGGCATTGACATTTGTCACCCAAGCCCAAACCTCGAATAAAAAATCCGATTCATCGAAAAGCAAAACCGAAAAAGTGCACAAGGCTGTTCAGCACATCATGACGTTTAGCGCAATGTCCGATGTCCACAACGAGGATGACTTTGAGCTTTTGCTTGACAGTCCGCAACTTGGTTTTGACTTCAGTTACCGCAAACAAGACCAAGACAAGTTATTTTCAAATGGCATCAGTTTGGGATGGCAACCCATCGCTACAGCGGATCGGGTCATCGCTGACGATTCTTCGATATATGCAGGGACACTGAAAGCTGTAAACCAAATGATACATGCGCATTATACCGTAACTTTTTCTCCGTTTAAACAAAAACGCTTCCAACCCTATATCGAAGGAATTGTCGGCGCAAAAGGCGTGGCGCTTTCTTCTTCTTACGATTACGATGATCCACAACAAACAGATATCAACGACATCCCATACTTCAGGTCGGCCCTAAATTATGGATACGCAGGTGGGTTTAGACTTCGAGCGACAGAACTTATTTATCTCGATGTGAGGTATGCAAGAATTCAATCTGGCGACTTAGAAAGAATTACAGAAATAGATATTGATGAAAACGGAGATCTGTCTTTTGACAAAGGTCCATGGAAAGCGCCTATAGGTTATTTAAGAGCGGGGATTTCACTTACTTTCTAAGACGTTCTCATGGCTTCCACTGGAGGCATTCTCGAAGCGGACAAGGCTGGAGCGATCCCAGCAACAAGCCCTGAAATGACTGCGATACTCATGGCCATCATGACTCTGTCAAAAGAGACCCTTAGTGTAATTCCCAGTTCAGACA
>CAJXHE010000079.1 GCA_913051865.1 uncultured Flavobacteriales bacterium | reverse complement strand
TGTCGTCACGTCTGTTGTCAGGTTTGTCGTCACGTCTGTTGTCAGGTTTGTCGTCACGTTTGTCGTCACGTTTGTCGTCACGTTTGTTATCGCGTTTGTCGTCGCGTTTGTTATCGCGTTTGTTATCGCGTTTGTCTTCGCGCCCTTCATTTCGAGTTTCCTTGGCGTTTTCATCGACAGTCTTCGAATTGTCCTCCTTTTTTCTGCGATCACGTCTTTCTCTCAAGCTATCTCCACTCTTACGTTCTGCATCTTTTGAGGCGCTTTTGTTTGAATTTTGATTTTCGGGCTTCTTTCTAACTGTGCGAATCTTCGCAGTGCCTTTGTCATCTGATTTCGGTGCAGCCTTGTTTGTGCTCGTTTGCCTTGCAGGCTTTTTTCTTGCAGGCGCTTCAGACTTTTTCGTTGTGTTGCCAATGGTTTTAGAAGAAGGGCGTAATGCTTGTTCATCTAATATTGAATAGACCAGGTCTTGCTTTTTCAGCTTATCCACACGTTTAACTTCTAGTTTAGAAGCTATCTCTCGGAGGTCGGCGACCTTTTTGCCGTTTAGTTCTATGATGTCGTACATCAGAATAATAAATTTTGTTAGGGAAATGGTGTCCGGTCAACCTTTTTACGTTGCCGCATAACACCCTGCATCCTTATTAGGATAGGTCAAATATACTACTTTAATGTAGAAAACAAACTATTTTTTCATTTCGACTACTTCTAAATTCTTGACTCCCGACGACGTAAGGTCGAACCTCATAATCGTTCTTACCATATGATTCCCGTACATGCCAGCAGCACCTGGGTTAAGGTGAAGCCCGCCAAATGAGGGGCAACCCTGAGCAATAAGTATGTGTGAATGTCCACAAATAAAGATGTCAGGTCTGTATGTAAT
Source organism: uncultured Flavobacteriales bacterium (assembly GCA_913051865.1). Lineage (GTDB taxonomy): Bacteria > Bacteroidota > Bacteroidia > Flavobacteriales_D > Sanyastnellaceae > UBA974. The sequence continues at coordinate 8,897 of CAJXHE010000079.1, read as the reverse complement.
CAGTTCCGACAGTATCGCTGGCGCAAATCTGGGAGGCCTTCCCCCAATATGCGTCATCCATACCCTTTGTCCCTCGATAGTGAATTTTAAGTCTTTGGGGAAGGTGATTCGGACATCTCCACCATCAATGTTTCCATGAACAGCGCGAAGTGGCGCGATTTTTGAAAGTTGATCCGTGACATGAATTTCTCCAATATCCCCCGCATGCCAAATTTCATCACATTCTTTCAAATGATTCATCACTCTTTCATCGAGATGACTATGAGTATCAGAAAGCAGACCTATTCTTTTCATACATTCGTGGCGTGAGGAAAAATTTATCTAAGATAGCTGTTTTTTCAGCTTTGCTGACGCTATTCATTGCTTTGAATCCTGTCCATATTCACGCACAAGTGTCACGTGGCGCTGAGCGGGCTTATGACAATGCGCTGGGTTCATATGGGTCATTTGATCTAGAAAACACAGTGCTTTATTTGGAGAAAGCGCTTAAAAAGTCACCGAATTTTCACAAAGCTTGGTTTCTTTTGGCCCAAACGTACAGAGATCTTAACCGTGATTCTCTTGCAATAATTGCGCTTAATCAAGGTCTGAGTATTAATGACCGTTCTTTTCAGAGGGGGTGGCTTGAACTTGCTGAACTTAATTGGACGCTTGGTAACTATAAAGCAGGAGTGACATCTATGGGTCATTTTAAAAACACCGATGTGTTCAGTAATATTCATGCAGACTCTGTGTTGTATCATCATTATCGTTGGGTGAACAATGGTCTTGAATTCTCAATTAAAGCTGTTTCTTCGCCCCTTACTGATGTTGATATTCGTCCACTAGAAGGGGGAGTAAACAGTGAGATGCAGGAGTATTACCCAACGATGACGCTGGATGGTAATCATTTGGTCTTTACGCGTATTGTACCCAGTTCTTTTGGAAACTTTGAGCAGGAAGAGTTTTATATAACTTCCAGAAATGCCTCAGATATTTGGTCTTTTGCGGAGCCATTACAAGGTATAAATACAGCATTCAACGAAGGAGCTCCCTCAATTTCAGGTGATGGGATGACAATCATATTTACTGCTTGCGCTAGTCCTCGGGATGGGTTTGGAGATAGACAAGGGAAGGGGAGTTGTGACTTGTTCGAGAGTGTCTATAACCCAAACACCAATACGTGGTCTTTGGGGAAGAATTTAGGTGCGCCAAACTCGAGTGCTTGGGAGAGTCAGCCGACTTTGTCCGCTGATGGAAACTTTTTGGTTTATGCCCGTGCCCGACATTCACGTCACCGTGGGAGTGATTTGTTCGGGGCAATGCGAGGAGAAGATGGGACATGGGGAAAGCCTTTCCTCTTGCCAGGGAAAATCAACACCCCTTTCGAAGAAGAGTCGCCCTTTTTACATCCAGATGGCAAAACATTGTACTTCAGCAGCAACGGTCATCCTGGACTCGGCGGACTGGATATTTTTGTGTCACGTAAAAGCGAAGACGGACTTTGGGGAGCGCCAGTCAATCTTGGGTACCCACTGAATACAAACCGCAACGAAAACAGTCTTCTCGTTGAACCAGGAGGTGAGAAAGCAATATTTGCGACAAACAGATCCACCCCCAATGGTGATTTAGATCTCTGGCAGTTTACGCTACCTCAGGATTCTCGTCCGACATCTGTGGGCGTTCTTTCTGGAATCGTATTGGACCAGTCTTCATTAAAACCCATTGAAGCAAACGTTGATCTTGTAAACGTAAAAACAGGCGAGTATGTCGCCTCAGTAACTTCAAAAGCGATGTCTGGTGATGCCAACGGCTTTGTTCTTCCGCTTCCAGAAAATGGACGCTACAGTTTTGAAGTGTCTCGCGAGGGTTACATGTTTAAAATTGATGATGTCTTTTCTATTGACACAGTAGAGAGAGACAGGCATATTGAAGTGATTCTTGAAAGAATCAAAACAGGCGCTTCAATTTCTATGAACACCGTTCGGTTTGAGAGTGGCAGTGCAGACCTTGCTGAAGGTTATCAAACCGACCTGTCACGTTTGGTGATTTGGCTTCGTTCAAATCCTACGTCTCACGTTCAAATTATAGGGCACACTGATAATATTGGCGCCACGTCCTCGAATAAAGTATTGAGTACGTCTCGCGCGTTATCTGTCATGAATTTCCTTGTGTCAAATTCCATTCACCCTGACCGACTTTCTTATTCTGGGGTTGGAAGTTTGGATCCTATAGAAACAAATGACACAGCAGAGGGGCGCTCACTAAATAGGAGGGTTGAGATCGTCGTTAAATAGACCAACGTAATGACACGTAAGCAGTCCGTGGCGGGGCAGGATTGTAGAACTTGCCATACACACCGTTCAGTTGAGGCCAGTCGCTGTAGTCACTGTTTAAAAGATTGTTTGCGCCCACCTCAACAACAATGTTTTTCGGCAGTTTTAAAACGACAGATGCATTCATCACCATGTAGCTGTCCATCACACTTGTTCCATCGTTGTTTAAGGGTGTTTCACCAATATATCGTGAATCTAAATTAATGGATCCCCACTTATGTTGAGACCAGATCTGCAAGCCTCCCGATGATTTTGGTGAGCCTGGAAGCGCATTTCCAGCAAACGGTGTTTCATCACCGAATGAATGAAGTGAAAGGGCTCCATAAGCCCTTAATTTAAGGTGTTCTAAAAGATTGTAATTGAGCTCAAACTCGATTCCATTCATCTCCAAACCGCCTTCTACATTTTCAAATGCCACAGCATCATTGTCTTGCACAATCTGCATGATTGCAGAATTTACAGTTTGGTGATAAAAGGTGAGTCTCACATGTAGATCTTTTGACAGTTGAGCTCGAATGCCAGTTTCTGCACCGAAAGCCGACTCGCTCTCTAAATCTGCAATTTGTCCGTCCTCTGGATTGACGAGCTCAAACGCAGTAGGGTCACTGAATCCAGTACTTGCCTGTGCGAATAATGAATATCCAGGTTTCAATTCCCAACTTGCACCTATTCTAGGTAGGAAGGTGTAGTGTGATTTGTCATTTAAATAAGGTGTAGGCTCATCGATGTCTGAATAAAGAGAGCCATTTGTGTTTCTTGTTCTGTTGCTGAATGACATTTGGGTTTCAACACGCAAATTATCACCTACAGTTGCAACCCAACTTGTACTTACAAAATTTTGTTGCGCCTTCATTGTTAGGTCATAACGCATAGGTATGATCACAGCAAGGGGAGAGGGCGCTTCATCCCATTCTGTGATTTGTACAGCGTCATTTAACTGCATTATCGTTGCTTCAAAATCAAGACTCCATGTGTCATTTTGAAATACATTTTTACTTCCCGAGGCAAGTAAACTGTATCCATATCCCGACTCCTCTTTGTACCCACTATAAAAAGGGGATGTGCCGTATGGATTGGCTTTCGTGGTGTTTCGGCCTAAAACAGAAGCCGATAAATCCCACCCGTTAGATGTTTTACGTTCATACTTATATCCGACCATGTCTCGAACACGATCCACGTGAGCGTTGTAGTCTATTCCAGGAGATGCTGTAGGTAGCGTGTCTACTTGGCTTTGTTTAATCGCGCCTGGCAAAGCCCAGCTTCCATCATAATGACAGGCCAGTACAGTATGTATGCCTCCTGATTTGTCATAGAATGATCCGCTCAGATTGAATTGCTGTTTGCGGTTCCATTCCCAATCTCTGTAACCAGGATTATCCGTGAGAACCATTGAAACATTTAATGCGCCACGTTCAAATCCCTGACTGACTCCTGCGGAAAATCGACTGTTAATGCCTGCAAAACTCAATCCCTCTTTATTTTCATATCCATCTCCACCCGTGCTACCCACCTGCAGATGTGCCCATGCACCCATGCCGGTTTTTAGATTTTTACGGCTGAAAATTTGAAGCGCACCTCCATAAGCACCGCCATATGAAGCGGCTGACGGTCCTGTTTCGAAATTCACGGATTGAATGATGTCGGGGTCAATAAGCTCTAGTGGAGAATTTCCATCCGCTTCTGTTAAAACGAATCCATCTGAAAACAGCATCGTATTCCGAACAGAGTAGGGGGATCGCAATGAGGATCCGCGAACACTTAGCCTACGTGACCCTCCATCTCCTCGTGTTTCCATCTTTACACTGGGAATGGAGTTTAGCGCTTGACTTAGATCAGAACTTGCAAAACCATGGAGTCTTAATGAATCAATTTCATGAAACACACCTGTCACAAGCTGCGCTGGTGTGTCAAGCCTGTATGCCTTGACTTCCGCAGGAGATATAAGGGTTTGTGCAGAAATAGATACAATGAAAAATGAAGCAAAAACAGTGAAGTAAACCTTCATTCTTAATTCAAATTAAATGTACGCGTGATTACCTGTGAGTTATTCTGCATAAATAGGTAGTATGAACCTCGCGCCAGATCTGTCACATTTAATTGAGATGCAAGTGAATTGATCGGTCCCGTCACCGCTGTGCGTCCACTGTAATCAATTAATTGATAGGTCCCGCCGATTAAGGATTCCGAAACTTGTATGGTCACAACATCAGAAGCAGGATTTGGATATATAAGCGCATCAACATGGTCAGATTCAATGGTGCCGATTCCCTCAATCACACCTGGGCGAAATTCCTTGATGATATTTGGTCCAAACCCTGGGTAAGACGGTCCGTTTAGCGCCATGTAAACAGCTCCAGAATATGGATTGACACATATGTCACGAACCCTTTGGTTGAATTCAGAGAAGTATTGGTCTTCTGATTCAACGCTCATTCCATCCTCGCTGAGGTGTAGAATACTCAATCTTTTGTTAGGGTCATTAAAACCTCCCATTACAGATAGCAGTATGGAGTTATTCCAAGCTGGGATCGCTGGGTGGTTGTAGTATTCTATTCCGTTAACGGCGATACAAGGTGCCCAAGATCTTAGAGGCTCTCTCACATTAAACTCTTCACAAAAGGCATTCTCCGCTGCACCACCGCAAGCGCCTTCAACCTCTGGCCATCCATAATTCCTGCCAGCCTCAATGATATTAAATTCATCCCAGTTGCTCTGCCCGTGCTCTGAGCTGTAGATCGTACCATCAGGTCCCAAGCATAGTCCTTGACTGTTTCTGTGCCCCCAGCTATAGACATAGCTGCCCATCCAAGGATTGTCGGAAGGTACAGATCCATCGAGATTCAATCTGAGCATCTTGCCGTTGTTTGAATTCAGATTCTGAGATGAAGCTCCACCATCTCCTGTGTCTCCAGTCGTCATAAGTAGCGTGTTGTCCGGTAAAACCAACAGTCTAGATCCATTGTGAATCCCACCACCGTCAACGGTTAAAAGCACTTCTTCGTTAACCAAAGCAACACCATTCCAATCAAAAACACTTAATTTCTCAATGGCATTCGATCCGCTTGTTCCTGAATTGTAAACGAGATATACTTTAGGGGTGTTGTCCCAATCCGGATGCATTGCCATTCCTAATAGTCCTGCCTCAGATCCATTTCCTCCGTAAACGTTTAAGTCGAGAACATTTGTGTAAGATCCTGTTTCAGGGTCTATTCTCACGACATCTCCCGGTCTTGTTGTGGCCCAAATCATATCGTCAGGCCCCCACAAGATTTCCCATGGCACTTGTAGGCCCGTCACCAAATTGTATTCAGTAAGTATAGTTCCTTCAATATCCCATGTGTCTTGAGCAGTTGACTGATTAGACAATGAGGCGCTAGCAAAGAGAGCGATGCAAACAAAGAGTTTGCGAAATGTGTACGTATTAATCATAAAAATAAAGGTCTGTGAGCGTTTCAATTCACCTGCAATTTACATGACTTTTGGTATAAAACAGGTAGGTATTAACTTTTGTTAATCAATCTTTCCGACACTTAAATTCTTGTGAAAAGTTGATGGCCATGGGTGATGAGTTCTCAGTTCCAATGACAATGTTCCCTTCAATCTAGGGCTTCGGGGTTAAAAGCAAACAGTTGTGCAGGTTTGTGAAGAACACCTTTCTGTTTTTCATCTAAAGGGACGATATGATCCATACGCTTGATGTTTTTTCTAAAATTGCGCTTGTCCAATTTTTTATCTAAAACAAGCTCGTGCAAGTGTTGCAGTTGGCTTAATGTGAATTTTTTAGGAAGCAGTTTGAATCCAATGTGATGAGGTTCTAATTGTTCTTTCAAAGTTTGAAGCGCAAAGTCAAGTATGAGATTGTGATCGAATGCCAATTCAGGGACTTCGTCAAGGTTCATCCACTGTGTTTTTCCTGCAAAAGAAGATGGCGATGGTGTGTAATCATTGAGCGATACAAGCGCGTAGTAGGCAATGGTTATGACTCTTTTGTTGGGGAATTCCCGAAAGGTTTTAAGCCATTCTTGATCTTTGTCGCCCCGAACTCTATTGGGATCTCCGAAGCTGTGGAATTGTTTTAGAAAAATGTTTTCTATGCTGGTAAGCTCAAGCATCACTCTTGCTGCACAATTATTCAGGGTTTCCTCGGATTGAACCAAATCTCCAGGCAACGCCATTTGGATATGCTTTTCTCTTAACGCGCCTCCGTCTTGCGTTTTTTGTTCTATTAGAAGAACTTTTAAAACAGCACCATCATATCCAAATACAACACAATCTACACTGACGTCCAAATGATTTGTTATCCCCATAGTCGAAATATACACGAGAAAGTGTCATTGTTACACTAATATGTGTTTTGTTGTTATCAAAGTTGAAAGTTGTTGTTAATTTGCAGATTGAATTATGATGATTATAAGATGAAGAAAATCGCAGTACTTACATCAGGAGGTGACTCGCCGGGAATGAATGCAGCAATCCGTGCTGTAGTTCGGTCTGCTGTTTTCCACGATATTGAAGTCATTGGGGTGTTTCAGGGATATCAAGGCTTAGTCGATGGAGACTTCAAGAGGCTCAATGTCCGCTCGGTGGCAAAGATTCTTGGAAGAGGAGGCACCATTCTTAAATCAGCAAGATGTGAGGCCTTTCTAACGGTCGAAGGAAGAGCAAAAGCTTATGATAACCTTCAGAAAAACAAAATTGATGGTCTGGTAGTAATTGGTGGCAATGGCACTTTCACAGGTGCATTGAAATTCTATAATGAGTTTAAATTCCCAATTATAGGATTGCCTGGTACGATTGACAATGATTTAGACGGAACGGACTATACGATTGGTTTTGACACAGCGACCAACAATGTCGTTGACGCAGTTGATAAAATCAGAGACACAGCGGACAGTCACAACCGTCTTTTCTTCGTCGAAGTAATGGGGCGTCATAATGGCTTTATTGCTCTAAGTACTGGAATTGCCACTGGTGCAATCGCTGTGATGACTCCTGAAACAGGAATCACTGTGGATGGGTTGGTTCAAGTTTTGGCCGAAGGCCAAAAAAGTAACAAAACAAGCTCTATCGTTATCGTTGCAGAAGGCAATCCATCTGGAGGTGCGTATAAGTTAGCTCAAGAAGTCATGCAGCGAACAGATGAATACGACATTAGAATCACAGTGCTCGGACATTTACAACGCGGTGGGAGTCCATCTTGCTCAGACAGAGTACTCGCTTCACGTTTGGGTGTTGAAGCAGTAGAGTCACTCCTGACAGGAGCTGTAAACGGCATGGTGGGAGTCGTAAATGACAGTTTGGTTCATACTCCTTTTGAAAAAGCAATCACAAATAAAATTGACACATTAAAGGACGAAGTCAGAATAGCTCGGATTCTGTCTATTTAAACTTGTCTTCGTCAATCTCTTTTAAACTAAAATGAAACAGTCGTAATGTCAAAAAAACAAATAGCAATTAATGGTTTCGGTAGGATAGGTCGTCTTGTGTTTAGAATCATACAAGAGCGTGATGATATGGAAGTTGTCAGTATTAATGATTTAACAGATGTTGACACGTTGGCTCACCTGTTAAAGTATGACAGTGCTCAAGGTAGATTTGATGGAGAGATAGCTGTCGCTGGAGGGGATATTGTTGTGAACGGCACTCTTGTTAAGGTTATGAGTGAACGTAACCCTGCGGACTTGCCGTGGGGTTCAATGAATATTGATGTGGTGGTTGAGTCCACCGGTGTGTTTAGAAGCTACGACTCGGCGTATTCTCACATCGAGGCAGGCGCAAAAAAGGTGATTATTTCAGCGCCTGGTTCAGGTGATTTAAAGACGGTCGTCATGGGCGTGAACGAAGATATCTTAGATGGTTCAGAACAAATTGTCAGTAACGCTTCTTGCACGACGAATTGTCTTGCCCCTATGGTGAAAGTGTTAAATGATGAATTTGGTTTAGAAAGTGGTTTCATTACAACCATTCATGCCTATACATCCGATCAAATGCTCCAAGATGCCCCTCACTCTGACCTTAGAAGGTCACGTGCTGCTGGTGTGAGTATGATTCCAACTTCAACAGGTGCTGCCGCTGCAGTCGGTCTTGTTCTGCCCGAATTGAAAGGAAAATTAGACGGACTTGCAATTCGCGTTCCGACACTCACAGGTTCAATTACAGACCTCACCGCTGAATTGAGTCAGAATGTCACTGTGGAAGACGTAAATGCAGTCATGAGAAAAGCGGCAGAAGGTCCATTGAAAGGGGTGATGCAATATTGTGAGGACCCTATTGTCAGTGCTGACATAGTTGGAGATGCACATAGTTGTATCTTTGATTCTGGACTTACAAAAGTTTCAAAAAACAACGTGAAAATATTTGGCTGGTATGACAACGAATTTGGTTATGCAAGTAGAGTTGTCGATCTAGCAGATCGACTTTAATTATGCACCCATGATTATTTTAATAGCAGATAGCGGTTCTACAAAAAGTGATTGGCTCGCCATAGATGAAGAAGGGAATGAGCTAAGGCAGTTCAGTACAATGGGTTTCAACCCTTATTTTCATACATCGGAGATCGTTGAGTCAGAGCTCAATAAAAAT
>CAJXHE010000078.1 GCA_913051865.1 uncultured Flavobacteriales bacterium | reverse complement strand
TAAAACAACACAGTGCGAATGTTCGAGATTGCAACGGCTTTCGCACTCGTTGGGTTGATTTCGAGAGGGGTTTGGGCTTGGCATATGGGTGCCTGGCGCAAGCCTCTTTCTTCTGAATCACATTCCTCTCGTGATTACACCATAATTGTCTGCCTACATAATGAAGCGCACCATGTGGATGGTTTGGTACAAGCCCTTTTAGACCAAACCCCTCCCCCTCCTGAAATCCTTTTAATCGACGACGGAAGCACGGATGATACAATGAGTCTGCTTCAGAAATGGCAAGCAAAGCGTGAGAATGTCAACGTGATCGGATTAGATGATGGTGGAATGGGAAAGAAAGTGCCTTTAGAAATAGCAATCCAAGCTGCACGCTTTCCGATTTTACTCTGTACAGATGCTGACTGTAATCCGGAGAGCAAAGACTGGGCCTCGACAATGGTCAATGACATAGACACGGAATACGATCTAAAGATTGGAATCAGTTTACCACTCCACACATCGGGATTTCTGGGGCGCCTACAAATGTTCGAATCGACTCGGATTGCGCAAAACTACATTGGCATGGCGGAGTCGGGTTACCCTTACATGGGCGTCGGTAGAAACATTGCGTTCACCAAATCGTGCTGGGAAGGAGTTGGAGGCTTTCAAGGACACATGGATCTTGCTTCGGGAGACGACGATCTGTTCGTTCAAGATGTCTATGAAGCAGGTATGAGAATTGGAACGGAAGCAAGGCGGAGCGGACAAAGCCACTCTGTTTGGCCCCACACATGGAGCGGATGGATGAGGCAAATGAAAAGACATCTCACAACTGGAATAAGATACAAGACGCTAATAATGAGCGTCTTATCCATACCCGTACTCGCCGATTTAATGTTGTATTCTGGATGTGCTGTGATCTTCTATTCAGATGTTCAAAAAGTTAACGTTATTCACAGTGGGGTTTGGATAGCGACATGCATATTACTCACAAACGCATTGGTTCGAGGCCTTACCTTTAGTGCATTCCTGCGCCGCATAGGACGACCAGGTCACGAAGCGTTCTGGCTCATTTCAGAACCGTTGATGGGCTTGATTCGACAAGTGTTGGTATTGCAGGTGTTGATTGCCAAACCAAAAAGATGGAAGTAAACCCAAACCTCTCAGAGAAAGCGCAGTATGACTACGCACTCGTGCTAAGAGCTACGAAAGAAAGCGACCAGCAGGCTTATGCTGAGCTCATGGAGAGGTACCGAGATGCAATATTTCATCTGTGCCGGAAAATGGTATTCAACGACGATGATGCCGATGACTTAACCATAGAAACATTTGGCAAAGCATTTCAAAGACTCAAGCAGTACACACCGGCCTTTGCATTCTCTACATGGCTTTTTAAAATCGCGTCCAATCACAGCATCGATTTTATTCGGAAAAAACGCATCAAAGCCCTATCTCTAGACAAAGGATTCACAACATCTGATGGAGATCAAATGCAAATTACAGTGGAGGATGGTGCTCCAGATCCTTTTGAAACACTAGAAAAAAAGCAGCGTGTAGAGAGAATGAGACTCGTTGTTTCAAAGCTTAAACCACGTTACCGCAGACTGGTAGAACTTCGGTACTTTGAGGAGTTAAGCTATGACGAAATCGCAAAAGACCTGGACTTACCTCTGGGCACAGTCAAGGCACAACTGTACCGCGCCAGAGACATTCTTGCGTCTGTGATGGAGGGCTCAAAAGAGCACCTTTAAGTCCAGAGAATCTAAAAATAGATTTAATCCATGATTTCTGTACTCACAAAATACTTTCCAGAACTAAGTGCAACACAACACATACAGTTCGAAAAACTTGTGACCCATTTTAAAAGCTGGAACGAGAAAATCAATTTGGTCTCAAGAAAAGACATGGATGGATTTCTAGAGCACCATGTCTTACACAGCCTCGCAATTTACAAAGCCATGAAATTTACGCCTGGGTCACGCATCCTCGATGTAGGAACAGGCGGTGGGCTTCCGGGACTGCCTCTTGCCATCCTCATGCCAGACGTGAATTTCGTTCTTTGCGACAGCAGAGGGAAGAAAATCATGGTGGTGAGTGAGTTGATCAAAGCGCTTGATCTGAAAAATGTCGAGGCTGTGCATGCGCGTGCGGGAGATATCGAACGCAAATTTGATTTCATTGTGAGCCGAGCGGTAAGCAGGCTTGATAAATTCATCCCGTGGATCGAAGGAAAAATAGACAAAAGAGCAATCAATGCATGGCCAAACGGGATTTTATGCCTCAAAGGAGGAGATTTGAAAGAAGAACTTGAAGAAGTAAATCACCCTACTGAAACTTTACAAATCTCTCAATGGTTTACAGAAGAATATTTTGAGACGAAGGCGGTCGTCTACGTCACCCTGTAGTTTTCTCAAAAGTGATCTAAAACAAGAAAAGGCCACCGCAAGGGGACCTTTTCTATACCTGCAAGAAAATTGAAACCAACATAGTCTCTGACCATGTTGCATTAAAGACGTAACAGTTTAACCAGGGTTGCCTATTTTAAAATAAAAAAAATTGACATATTCATCAAATCTTCTCAAACCTATAGCCTACGCCCCTTACAGAGTGAAAATATATTGGTTTTTTCGGATTTGGTTCAAAGTATTTCCGGAAACCCAGCAGGTAATTGTCAATGGTTCGCGTGCTTGGATAGACTGCGTAACCCCAAACTGATTCCAGTATTTCTTCTCGACTCACAACATCCCCCACTCTGGATGTAAGTAACTTGAGAAGCGTCGACTCTCGTTTTGAGATTTGTTTAAGGACACCCTCGTGATTTATAATCTGAAATTTATCGAATCGGACTTCTCCAGCCCCGATTTTAAAAACTTCTACATTCAGGGCCATCCCTAAAGATCCAGCTGAACCTTTTTCAATGCTTCTTCGGGATTGCTCAATTAGTCTGGCCAAACGAAGCAGCAACTCCTCTACATTAAACGGTTTACCGAGATAATCATCTGCACCTAATTTTAATCCTTCCACACGTTCAGGGCCTGAATTTTTTGCAGTCAAAAAAAGAATGGGCATTTTATGCCCTTCGAGACGCATCGAAGTGCAAACCTGAAACCCATCCAAAACGGGAAGCATTACATCTAAGACGACTGCATCAATCCTTTGGTTTCTAACAACTTCAAGAGCATCTACGCCATCACCTACACAGACAACATGATAACCATCAGCCTCAAGATTCATCCCTAACATTTTCTGTAAAGACGGATCGTCTTCTACAACAAGAATTCGTTTTGAGTTAATAGGCATTTGCTAATTAGATTTGTAGTACAAAACACAGCAAATTTACAAAGTGAATAGATGACAAATCTCAACGACATCGGAAAAGAATTTGGAAAAGGCACAATCGGCGAAGTACTCGGGATTGAAATCACTGACATCAAGAAAGATTGCGTGAAGGGGAAAATGCCCGTCGACTCAAGAACGCATCAACCCTATGGGATGCTTCATGGAGGTGCGAGTGTCGTTCTTGCGGAAACACTGGGGTCTGTAGGCTCGCATTTCCTCGTAAAAGATGACGGAAAGGCTGCGGTGGGAATTGAAGTCAATGCAAACCATCTCAAAGGCATACGGAAAGGATGGGTATACGGCGAAGCAAAAATCGTTCATCGTGGTGGGAAACTTCATGTTTGGTCAATCGACATAAAAAATGAGTCGGGTGATTTAATCTGTACCTCGAGGTTAACAGTGATGATTATACAGGCATGATTGAATCGAGTGTATGGTGGAGTCCTCCAGGGAGTCCTGAGATTTATACGATAGAACCTTCTGAAAGCGGCACATCATGCTTCCGCTTCACCCCTTTTGAAAAATCCAAGCAATACCCCATCGTAGAGATTAGAGGCCACGTATTGGCTTGTTCTGCCCCTTTGCCTGGGAATATTGTGGTGCGTACACCCTTCGACCGTTCTTCCACAGACAAAACCGAACATCTCGCTGCTGTTTCTTTCGCTATTTCTGAAATTGCTGCTGGAAGTCTAGATAAAGTTGTGGTCGCTCGCGTCAAGTCAATCGCCTCTGAATGTTCGCCAGAGGCAACATTTAAGTTGAAGTGTCAGAAACATCCCGATTCATTTGTGTATTTAATCGATCATCCAGGATGCGGGGTTTGGTGTGGCGCTTCACCTGAGTTATTAATATCTGCCAGTGACAACCGAATAGAAACGGTATCACTGGCTGGAACGCGCGTCACAAATGGAAAAGCGTTTGAGGAATGGACAGACAAAGAACGCAACGAACAATCTCAAGTGACTGAATACATCAAATCCATCTTGGAGAATCACGGCGCGACGGACATGCACATCGAGCCACGTCACGAAAGACGCTATGGGAATCTGCTGCATCTCGAAACCAGGTTCAGCTGCGCAATCAAGGGGGACATCTCGGAGATTGCTTCAGATCTTCACCCTACGCCAGCAGTTGGCGGCAGGCCACTTTTGGAAGCGTGCAAATTCATCAAGACACACGAACGGATAGATCGCGCTTTCTACGCTGGATTTCTTGGCGTGGAATCCGCATCAGGTAGCGCCTATTACGTCAATCTTCGCGCAGCTCAATGGATGATTGGTGGCGTGAGGCTTTTTGCCGGTGGCGGAATTGTGGAGGGGTCTGAACCTGAGTCCGAATGGATGGAAACCGAAGCAAAAATAGACGCGATCAAGGCGACTCTTGCCTAAAACAGAGGCTCCTTAATCCACACTCACTACCTTCGTGACATGCCGCAGATTGTGAAACCCGAATCCCATTTACAACACACGACTTCCGACCACCGAGGGGCGTCAGTCCTTGTTTCTACATTGGCTCAATTGGGGCTGAGGGATGCTGTCATAAGTCCTGGATCTCGGAATGCGCCATTCATCATTTCACTGGTAAACCATCCGCTTATAAAAACGCATGTCGTCATCGATGAAAGGGCTGCCGCGCATGTCGCCCTGGGCATCTCGCTCAAAAATGGCACACCTGCAGTTGTGGTCTGCACCTCAGGCACTGCAGCTGTGAATCATGGCCCAGCCATTGCCGAGGCATTTCACCAACGTGTCCCGCTCATAAGCATTACGGCAGACAGGCCTGGTGATGCAATCGGAAAAGGCCATGGCCAAACCGTCATTCAATCACAACTCTTCTCAAACCACACATTGTATTGCACCACGATTGACGAGTGCAAGCACGCCGACAGTGAAATCATTGAAATGGCACAAAAAGCTTGGTCGAGCGCATGTGGCGGCGGGCCTTCGCACTTAAATGTGCCCTTTGAAGAGCCTTTATATGGGAAGGCCGTGTGTCCCGAAATCGCAATACAAGCCCCGAATCTGACACCGAAACCAGCGTTAACAATCCCACAGACTCTGTTAGAAAACGGGAATCGTGCAATACTGATTGCTGGCCCAAGAGGACTTTGGAAGCAAGGCCTTAAAACAAACCTCCCCGGCGTCTCAGAGAAATTCTCAGGGATTAAGGGCGACGCACTCATTGCTTCTGGCGATCTCCTCGCTTCAGGGAACATTTTAGATATAGAAGATCGCACACAACATCGCAACGCCCCTTCAGCAATCATCACAGTAGGCCAGCCTGTCATGAGTAAATCTCTCAGGAAACAACTCACAGCTTTAAATGTCCCTCATATTCACGTGGGTGACGACGGCGCAGGGCTTGACACATTTGGATCTCTCGTTGAAAGCGTCAATGCTGATCCATGTGAATGGCTTTCATATTATGAACGTGAAGTCACAAAATCCGATGATTTTACTGCATTTTTTGTAAAAGAAAAGACACGAATCACATCGATTCACGAGCAGGTGGTTGACGCGGCAGCATGGAGTGATTTATCTGCGTATCATGAGGTTTTTAAAGCAATCAACAAGGGATTCATTCATTTCGCGAACAGTACTTCTGCCAGGTACGCCATGCTTTTCGATGCGGTAAATAGTCCGGAAGGAGACATTAAACTTCATGCAAACAGAGGAGTGGCCGGGATAGATGGCTGCACGTCAACCGCTGTAGGACATGCTTTAAAAACAAAAGAGGATGTCCTCTTAGTCAGTGGTGACGTTGCCTTTCTTTATGATATAAATGGTCTTGCTTCTGTTCAGGAACTGCCTAACAACATCAAGATCATCGTTGTGAATAATGGCGGCGGAGGGATTTTCAGGTGGCTCGAAGGACCAAATGAAGTCGGGCTGTTGGCATCACATTTTGAAGCCAAACCAAAAACAACCATTAAAGCTGCATCGCACTTCTGCGGGCTGACGTACTTTTGCGCACTCGATGCCGAAAGTACGCAAAAGAAGTTGACTGAATTTATACAATTTACGGGACCCGCAGTCCTTGAAATCGTGACAGATCCAAAAATAAGTTCTGAGGTTTATAAGAAGTACATCGCGGCGTTTCAAAACAAGTAACAGACGTTCTAAAGAGATAAATAAAGAAAATGAATAATTATAGTTGGACTTCAATTAAAGAGTACGAAGATATTCGTTTTGAGTACTTTGATGGCATAGCTAAGATAACCATATGCAGACCTAAGGTGCTTAATGCGTTCCGACCTGAGACGAATATAGAAATGATCGACGCGATGGATATCGCCCGCGAAAGAGGAGATGTAGGCGTGGTGGTATTGACTGGTGAGGGAGATGTCGCTTTTTGTAGCGGCGGAGACCAAAACGTGAAAGGTGTGGGTGGATACATCGGGGAAGATGGGGTTCCCCGTTTAAATGTTCTCGACCTTCAGAAGAGAATAAGGTCACTCCCAAAGCCCGTGATTGCAATGGTCAATGGATATGCAATTGGGGGAGGCCACGTATTGCATGTGGTTTGTGATTTAACGATTGCTGCTGAGCACGCTAAGTTTGGTCAGACAGGCCCTAAGGTTGGCAGTTTCGATGCTGGATTTGGCTCAAGTTACTTGGCAGATATGGTGGGCCAAAAGAAGGCACGTGAAATTTGGTTCCTATGCGATCAGTACACCGCTGAAGAGGCAGAGAAAATGGGGATGGTCAACAAGGTTGTCCCTATGGCAGACCTGGAGGACACAACCGTGGCCTGGTGTCAAAAAATAATGAAGCGATCTCCGATGGCGATCCGGATGATCAAACGAGGCCTGAACGCTGAACTGGATGGACAAAGAGGCATGATGGATTTTGCAGGTGATGCCACTCTGATGTACTACCTCATGGAGGAAGCACAGGAAGGAAAGCGGGCTTTCTTAGAAAAGCGGGAGCCCAACTTCCAGCAATTCCCGAAGTTCCCATAACAGTCAAGATGGCATCATTCGGAGCATGGATTAAGGCTGCAAGGCTACGTACACTTCCGCTTGCGGTCACATGTGTCCTTGTCGGAGCGTCTGTCGCCCGATTTGGAGAAGCTGAGCTTACGCAACCAGACACACAGTTTTATGCAGTGTTAGGTTTCGCTCTGCTGACTGTGATTTATCTGCAGGTGCTTGCAAACTTTGCAAACGATTACGGAGACTTTAAAAAGGGGACGGATGGACCCGAGCGGTCAGACAGAGCTATGGCATCTGGCGACATCACTGAACGTGAAATGAAAAGAGCGTTGACGGCAACATCAATTAAGGCATTTGTTGCGGGATGTGTGACGCTGGGGTTTGCGTTCGATTTTGATTTCTCCATGGTATACGGCGTGGTGATACTGGGTGGCTTAGGCGTGTTCGCCATACTTGCAGCGTTACGTTATACGATAGGACATAAAGCATATGGTTATAAGGGACTTGGAGATGTATACGTGATGTTATTTTTCGGATACATAGGCGTACTGGGTGTGGCGTATTTACTTTCACACAGTTTTCAATTAAACTGGCTCTTGCCCGCCACGTTCTCTGGTGCAATGGCTGCAGCAGTTCTGAACTTAAACAACTTACGCGACCACGAGAATGATGCCGTTTCAGGCAAAAACACCCTTGTGGTTCGCATGGGATTCAAGAACGCAAAAAAATATCATCTCATCTTAATGACTGCCGGATGGGCGTGCATGCTTGCCTTTCTTTTAGGAATGGGAAAGCTTGACGCTTGGAAAGGAAGCATTTGGTATGTAATCATCGCACTCATTCACCTCAAACATCTTGTTTTTGTGATGCAAAATGAAGACCCCAAACTGCTCGATCAGGAATTAAAAAAGATTGCGTTAAGTGCTTTCGTGGTTGCGTTATTTATGATACTTAGCGTCACAGCTTGATTTTGAAAGCATCTAAAAACATAAGACTAGATATTACATACCGTGCACACCCTTTGACGTTCAATAAACCCGCGCAAACGTCACGTGATGTTCTCTATCACAAACCCAGTTTTCTCATCACCCTTTGCGACGAAAGTGGACGCAAGGGAATGGGAGAATGCAGTCTCATTCCTGGCCTAAGCATTGAATCCGAAGAAGAGGTGCGATCATTTTTAGAAACACTTAAGACAAATCGGGGGGTCAATGTGCACGAAATACCTCTGACGCTTCCCTCCGTTAAATTTGGCGTAGAAACAGCGTTAAGAAGCCTCAAAAGAGGAGGCGATGCGAATTGGTCGGGTGGAATTACAATCAATGGTTTGGTATGGATTGACAGCGTGAAAGGCATGCTTGAACAGGTAGATATCCTTGTTAATAAGGGGTTTAAAACCATCAAGCTCAAGGTGGGCACACTGCCATTTCATGAGGAACTTGAGATGCTGCGAGAGATTCGAAGAAAATGTCCTGCTGAAGAGTTCACCCTGCGAATCGATGCAAATGGTGCCTTTGGAAAAGACGCTGGAGATGGGATGAGTGCCATTGAAAAACTCGAGGCGCTGTCGCAGGCAGACCTGGACATTCACAGCATTGAACAACCGATACCTGCCGGTCAATATGATAAAATGGCAACATTGTGCGCGACTTCTCCCATTCCAATTGCACTCGATGAGGAATTAATCGGGGTGACTTCTCAATCTGAAAGAAGGGCGCTCTTGGAAAACACAAAACCCAAATACCTGATCTTAAAACCCAGCTTACTTGGTGGGTTGGAAGCATCGGAAAAATGGATAGAGCTTGCACACGAATTGGGCATCGGTTGGTGGGTTACATCTGCCCTGGAGTCTAACGTGGGACTGTCGGCCATCGCTGAATGGGTTGCTGGACTTTTTGAAAACAACCCCAAACTTGAAGAACTTGCACAAGGTTTGGGAACAGGCGGTTTGTTTACAAACAACACAGCTTCGACCATGCACATTGAGGATGGGAAATTGTATGCGCAGCAACAGACGCCAGGTTCGATTGTACTTCAAGGCCAAGCGTTCCCATTATCTGCCGCTGGAGCCTCCGACTTTTCAGCGGACATAGGAAGACCCAGCTGGACGGATGGCATCGCTAGAACACTTGTGGACTGGTTTCAGAACCCCGAAAGTCCGCTTTTCTTTAAAACATCTGGATCAAGTGGAGCCCCAAGGGAAATCTCACACACTCGAGAATCGGTCATTTCTAGTGCAAAAGACAGCCTTACATTCTTTGGACTAAAGCCAGGAACACGCGCTGTTCTCGCATTGCCGATAGATTTCGTGGCTGGCAGATTAATGCTCGTGAGGGCGATCGTGGGTCGCTGGAATCTTGAGATTGTTGAGCCCTCAACTCGCCCTGCTTTTAAAAACACTTCAGATTTCATTGCTTTAACCCCATTACAATGCGCTTCACTCCTGCCCAATTTCCCTGTGGTCAGCAAAGTGCTTCTTGGAGGCGGAGTTGTTCGTGAAGGTCTGAAAAACAAACTTCCAGAAGGGATTGAGTTTTGGGAGGGATTCGGGATGACGGAAACCATCACGCACATTGCCGCGAGACG
>CAJXHE010000077.1 GCA_913051865.1 uncultured Flavobacteriales bacterium | reverse complement strand
ATCCATCACCGAAGTGGAAGGTTCGGGATGCGCTTCTGCATAGGCACGCGCTTCACCGAAATACCTTTCAATTTCGTGCTTTTGCTGCGTATACGTTTTGCGCTTACGTATATTAACCTTCCCGTCTACAGCGTGTTTGTGATGGGTAGAAGGCCAGTTCAAATGAATTCCATCCACCATTTTCATTGACGCATCTTCCCAATTCCATCCGTCAAATTGAACAACGCCTGAAGCGCCTGAAATCACGCCACTTCTTGGGGTTATCTGCCCCATTAGCACCCCATTTGAACGGACCGTAGGCGTAATTTCGGAGTCTGTGTTGAATGCGATAATGGCTCTGACATTTGGTCGGAACGTTCCCACTTCATATTGATCTTGAGTCGCTCTCACAGCCCCGATTTCTTGCAAGCCCAAGGTGGTGTTTGTCACAATAAACCCGGGATATATTTGTTTTCCTTTTGCGTCTATTGTTTCGTCATACTTGCTTTTATCAGCTTGAAAGACCCTTCCTACGAAGTCTATTTTTCCATCTCTGAATCCTATCGCGGCATCTTCTATGGCATCACCTGTGCCCAAATGCGCAGTTCCTCCTAGAATGAGAACAGAACGTGTTTGTTCTGGTGCGGGTGTCTGCTGAGAAAAGGAAGTTCCCGACATAAGCCCCGTAAGTATAAATAGTAATGCGTATCTCATGACTTAGTTGTTTTCCTCTGTTTCTGTATCACAATGGTAGTGTGCGCGAATTTTTTCGGCGGGTTTTCTCATTGTTCCACCTTCTGATCCAGCCGCCAGCATCTTCTTTGTAATGCGTGCACGCTCGGTCTGAATGGCCTCTCGTAAAATTAAATCTTGCGCCAGACTGAAGAGGCATTCTCCCTCTACGTAAGTCCTGACGGCTCGCGCATTCATGCTTAATGGATTGTCATCCCAAACCACAAGGTCTGCATCTTTTCCCACTTTTATTGAACCCGTTTTGTGATCAATGTGTAGCAGTTTTGCGGGATTAAGCGTTACAAATTTAAGGGCTTCTTCTTCTGGAACTTGTCCGTACTTCACCGCCTTCGCAGCTTCTTGATTCAGTCGCCGAGCCATTTCTGCATCATCACTGTTGAATGCTGTCGTAATTCCTTGGCCATATAAAATCGCACCGTTATAGGGTATTGCATCTTTTACTTCATATTTGTAGGCCCACCAATCACTGAAAGTAGACGCCCCAGCCCCGTGTTCTTTCATCTTATCAGCGACTTTATAACCCTCGAGGATATGCGTAAACGTATTCAGGCGAAACTTCATTGAGTCCGCCACATGCATCAGCATGTTTATCTCGTCTTGTCTGTAGCTGTGACATGTTACAAATCGTTCTTCTCTTAAAATCTGAAGCAGGGTCTCAAGTTCAATATCGAAGCGAGGCTTGAGAGGGCCTTTGCCTGATTTCAAATCTCGGCGGCTCGTTTTTGACAGATCATGACGGTATGTAACAAACGACGCTCCATACTCACGCGCACGGATAAAATGGTCATAAAACACTTGCTCTACACCCATTCTAGATTGGGGAAACCTGATTTTTTGAGCATCGCCCCAATTGCTCTGTTTGACATTTTCGCCAAGGGCAAACTTGATAAAAGGAGTTGCATGCTCGTACAATAAGTCAGAAGGTTTAGAACCCCATCGGAACTTGATCACTGCACTTTGACCCCCTATCGGGTTCGCTGATCCATGAAGAAGTTGAGCGCAGGTTACGCCTCCCGCAAGTTGCCTGTAGATATTTACATCTTCGCTATTCAACGAATGACCAATCCAAACCTCTGCACTGCTTGCCTGAGTGGCCTCATTGACGCCTCTTTCTATTGCAATATGAGAATGTTCATCTATAATGCCAGGCGTAAGGTGCATCCCTCTGCCATTGATTTCTTCTGTCTCAACGTTCGCTGAAATGAATTCATTTACATTAAGCCTCGACCCCACGGCAGTAATTTTACCCTTGTAAAGGAGTACGTCTGTGTCGTTTAAGATCCCTTCATTTTCACATGTCCAAACTGTCGCTCCTCGAATGACTACAGCCTTCTCCGAGACTACAGAGGATGGGGGTTTCGGTGAGCCATACGCAGTAAAAGGATAGAAGATATCCCCGAGCGATTCTTGAGTGTTATCCTCAATGCGTGTTGAGTCAGTCGCTGAAATATTCTCTTGTGAATCGACTTTTATCGCACTCCAGGAAGCCCAAGTTCCATCGGACATCTGAGCTGAACCCTCCCAAATCCTGCTGTCCATCCAAACATTACCAGTAAGTCTAAGTGGCCCCTTTTCTGTATCAAATCCAAGCACAACAGTTCTGTTATCAAGCGCAATAGACACTTTTTTCTTTGTTGTATCATTTATGACTTCTTCTGCTTTCCAGCCTTCTGTTACTGAGATACGCTTCAGTTCATCGCCATAACCTCCAAAAGAGATGTCGTATTCTCCTGAGATATCTAAAGCGTCCCGATCAAGCATGATTGTAGGGCTTCCACTGACCCAATGCTCTATCAGTTTCGTCTCGGAATCAAATAAAGGACCGTCTGCAACGATGATGTTTGCTTTAAGTCCTGGTTTAATCATTCCTACAAGATCAGAAACGCCGAGTAACCTAGCTGGAACTTCAGTCATCGCTCGCAAAGCAGCATCAATAGGCAAACCTCTATCTACAGCTTGACGTACTGCTGGAAGAAACTCGGATGGGCTTTTTAATCCTTGTGCTGTCAGGCAGAACTTGATTCCCGCAGAATGAAGAATGGCGGCATTGCTTGGCGCGAGTTCCCAGTGCTTAAGTTCAGTTAAAGATATAAATCGCGCAAGAAAGGGGTCGCTAAGATCATAGGGGTTTGGATAGTTAACTGGAACAATAACCGTTGCTCCGGTAGACTTTATTTCTTGAGCGCGCTGATAGCCATCGCCACCCCCTAAGAGAATGTAGTCCACATCGAATTCGTTTGAGAGGACATCCGCACGGAGCACATCCTTCCAGCTGCCCGCTGAGAAAATGACGGGGACTTTGGAATTTGAATTAAACGCTTCTAATGAGAGGTTTGTTCCCCCAGCAAGATTGTTCTTTGACGCTGAGGCGTACCACGAAGCATCGTGATAGGTTTGGCGTAAAAGAGCGGTAGCTCCCATGAGAGAACTCGGATAAGATTGGCGAGAAGAGCCCTTACGGAAGCTCAAATGTGTTGTGGCAAGTGGAAGCAGCATTGCCTCACGGGCATCATCTACAGGCATAACAAGTGCGCCAGAACCACGCACAATGCCATCTGGAACATGCGTCAAGAGTGCACCAAATCCAGCTTCACGTAAAGCCTTTGCATCCTTCTCATCGGGAATAAAGTTCTCAAAGGCATCAATTTCAGGTCGTATGGCTTGATTCCATCCATACGCGCCTTTAATATTCGTCTCATATTGTGGTGATCGAGACCACTCCGCCGGCTTCACATCTGGAAGACCATATGACGAATGTAAGTCCACAAAAGACGGGTAAAGATGATAGCCTGTGAGATCCAAACGAACAGTGGGTCCGGTCACCGATTCCGGGTTTATCGCTTCAATATTGCCTCTGAAAAGAACCACAGTTGCATCGTTCAGAACAGTCGATGCATCTACATGCACCGTTCCATGTTCCAAGACGATTTTCACCAAATGTTTGTCTAAAGTTCCATTTACGGGAAAGGTCGAAGAGGCAGGGGCGGGAGTTTGTGCAGAAATCCCTACAGAGAAAAAGCAGAGAAAAAGCAGAGAAAATAGGTTGCGCATGAGTTTCTTATGTCTGAGGGAGCAAGTTAATGACTCCTGAGGAATGTCCTGAATTATTCGGAGGTATCTTGCGTAAGATTAGTCAACGCATAGAAAACTATGGAAAATAACATGGAAACCCCGAAATTCCCTACTACCGTTTACGCTGAAATGACCCCGAATCCAGCAACAATGAAATTCATGGTGGACAGACAACTCGTTTCTGAATTACACCAATTGGATTTTCTGAATCAACAGGAGGCAAAAGTATGTTCTCCACTTGCGGCAGAACTGTTCAATTTCCCATTTGTAACTGGTGTTTTTATAAGCGGGAACATCGTTTCTGTGTCGAAAGATGAATCTTTGGGATGGGAAATGATTGTTATGCAACTTCGAGAATATATTAGGGAATGGCTTGTCGATAATGAGTTTGCTGTCACGGAAGATAAAATATCTGAACTTTCAGCGATCGGTGATTCAACGGGTCAAGAAGGGAAATCAGCTGTTACAATAGAAAAACTAATTGAATCTGAGAACCTATCCCCTACTGAGTTCGATCAACAAATAGGAGATCTCCTCAATGAATTTGTCAGACCCGCTGTGGAACAAGATGGTGGAGCGATCGATTTTGTGGGATTTAAAGAAGGTGTTGTTTACGTACAACTAAGAGGCGCTTGTGCCGGTTGCCCGTCTTCCACTGAGACTTTGAAAGGTGGAATCGAAACACTTCTCTCTGCAAAAATTGAAGAAGTGAATGAGGTTGTTGCGATTGCATAACAACAATGAACTATACATAAATTGTATATGGGCGTGTTTATGTTGTATCTTAATAGGATTACTTTACATGTCCTAACATGATTCAAAGACTATTAATCTATTCCTTCTTCCTCACATTTGGTGGAGTTATTTGGGGACAAACCCATTTCGGACCCCCTTCTCTGCAGGAAAAAATTGCTGAACACAATTTATCTAAGACCTGTCATTCGGGCTCTAACCCTGGTTTAATTGGAACAGGAAGAGACGCGTTCTCAAAAGTCGAGCCTCCCCAGTGGTTTACACCTGGTGCTGATCGGATGTCTAATATTGTGGTGTCATACAGTCAAGGGTTTCCTGAGGAGGCTCGAGCAGCGCTAGAATACGCCTTGGATATTTGGGGACAGATTTTAAACAGTGAAATTACGATTTGGGTGAACGCAAATTGGGGGACTTTAAATACAGGAGTGCTTGCTCAAGCCGGTCCCGAGACATTGCACTCAAACTTTCCTGGAGCGACATCCGCAAATAAATATTTTCCTGGCGCTTTGGCAAACGCACTTTCTGTAAGTGATCTGTCACCTGGAGAACCCGACTTGAATATTACTTTTGGTGGTGAGATAAATTGGTATTTTGGTCTTGATGGCAACACACCTGGTGGTAAATATGATTTTGTAACCGTTGCACTTCATGAGGTGAGTCATGGACTCGGTTTTATAGGTAGTGCTACTCACAATGGAAATTCTGGTTTTACTGGGGTGTCTGGAACGCCTCTGATTTATGATGTTTTCGTTGAAACTTCTGATGGGACAAGCATACTTAGCTTTAACAGCGGTACCGTTGACTTAGGCGAGGCATTGGAAAGTGATGCTTTGTTTTGGAATGGCGCCGAAGGATGGGCAAATTCTACAATAGGAAGACCACGACTTTACGCACCTCCAAATTGGAACGGAGGGTCCAGCTTTTCACACCTAAGAGAAAATACCTACCCATCAGGAACTGAGAATTCATTAATGACGCCTTTCTTAGGAACTGCAGAAGCAATCCACAGTCCTGGTCCTGTAACTGAAGGCATGTTTAAAGATATGGGGTGGAGTATGGATCTTATTTCTGAAAACTGTGAGATTTTATCTGCTGTTTCGGGCCTCCAATTGCCATGTAATCCTGAGACAAGTACATATACGCAACAGGTTGTCATTACCTATGAAAACAACCCAACCATAGGTGTTATCGTGGTGAACGGAACCACTCATACGATAGGCTCGAGTCCACAAACAGTTACGCTCGTCAATCAACCAGCAGACGGTCTGCCCGTTGATGTAGAGGTCTATTTTACATCTCAGCCAGATTGCATTATGACATTCCCTGCAGCATACACTGCCATCGATCCTTGTTGCCTTGATTTGAGAATCTTAGAGGTTAATCCAGTCACAAAAACAATAACAATAAATAACATGGGTAATTGTGACGATGGCTTGGACGGATTCAGTCTGTTTTCTGACTTTTCAGAAGTAGACCTCGTGTCTCTTGTGACGCCTGGATACGTCTTTATTGCTGGGGAAACCTTGGAAGTGGTTTGGTCTGACTGGGACCCTACATTTCTCTACACAAACGAAGGAGAATTGTCGCTCGTGAACCCGGTAAATCAAGTTATTGACTATGTTCAATGGGGAAGTCCAAATCACGCCGCAGAACTTAACGCTGTGGCAAATAACATCTGGGAAAACCATGACTTTATTGCGGGAGAACCTCCATTTATTTACATTGGAACTGGTGGCTTTGGAGTGGCAGAGTGGAGTTTTGTGCCCTATGAATGTAATGTCATCGAGGCAAGCGCGGGAGCTACATCTGAGTGTGATCTGAATTCCGGGTTGTATACGCAGGAAATAAACTTGACGCTTTTGGATCCCCCTGCCTCAGGTGAGATCACATTAAATGGTCAAGGTTTCTTGCTTGATGGGGACAACACGAGCAGTCTTTCAGGTGCAGCTATACTTGCGACACTCACTTTAGAAGATCTTGTTTCAGACGGTTTAACCGTTGATTTAAATGTCACCTTCGTCGCTGACGATGCCTGTGGAGCGGTCTTCTCAGAGGTGTTCAGTGCTCCAGAGATTTGTTTTTGCTTGAACGATGCAAATTTTGATGGGTCAATTAACGTGGGGGATATTCTTTTGGTTCTGGCAGAATTTAGTTGTTCGGCAGGGTGTACAGCAGATGTAACGGGTGACGGGAACGTAAACGTTAGTGATTTACTATCTATCCTCGCTGAGTTTGGACAATCCTGTATTTGAAACATCCCGTCTGTTTGAATCCATAGAGAAATATCTGTGTTTTTAATGAATCAAACGGTGAGGTAGACGTGGCCGATCACTGGGGGACAACCTGCAAAATCAACCTTGTTTTTAACATGTTTGACCAAACACCGCAAGGACAGCCAAGACATCTGAAATCGACACAGCGCCATCCCCATCAACGTCAGCTTCACACTCTGTAAGGCAACCATATTGACTGAGGAGGAATAAAACATCACTGATGTCAATGTTTCCATTCAGCACGATATCGCCCGTACATCCCACAACAGGATTCACGTTGAGTTTTATCTCTGAAAACCCGTAACAATTTCCACCGTGGTTTGAGGTGACCGACAGAAGCAGATAGCGTACAACCAGACCTTCAAAATCCGGGCCGGTTTCGCCGAAATAGTTCTCCGTGCCTGGCGCCTCTTCGAGGTTGATGTTACCCCAGAAATTCCAATTGATGCCATCAAGAGACCAGTCTACAACCATATTGGCCACTCCACGCGCGGTTTCGCCAAACACATTGTAATTCCAAAAATGACTTTGGTTGAGTTCGTAATAAGCGCCTAGATCATAACGTATCCAATGACCTTCTGATCTATCAGGGTTAGGGTTTACGGTCTCAACACAAGATTGCCATGCGTCGTCAGACGACGTTGAGTGATCGCCCTCGCACATTTGAGCATGAAGCGTATTAGAATTAAGAAGCATAACAAGGCTGAGAAGCGATGCAAGACTGAAAAAAGAGTGTGCTTTCATCATTCTTAATTAAAAATTCATAAATCCAATAGGAGTGCCAACCCCAGGGGTATAGAAGTTCTCTAGGTTGGGAAATATATTGGGAAGATCCGAGGGGGAAACGCCCATCCAAAGTGCGAGTTCTGAGAAATATTGATCTGTAGAGATCTCAGGAATCAGTACGCCATTTCCGATATCTAGGTTTCCTCCAATATCTAAAGAGGGGTATTGGCCATAGAACTGGCCACCATTCACCGCACCTCCAAACACCATAGAGTGACCGCCCCATCCGTGATCTGATCCACCACCGTTAGATGTTAAAGTCCGCGCAAAGTCAGAAATTGTAAATGTCGTCACCTTTTCTGAGATTCCGAGCTCGTCCATGGCTTCATAAAACGATCCGATTGCAGCACTCAAAAGCGAGAGTTTGGCTGCTTGGTTGTTGATGACCTCTCCGTGTGTGTCAAATCCACCTAGTTTGAGATAATAAGTCTGTCTTTCCATACCAAGTGATCCAGAAACAGCAATGCTTTTGGCCACCATTTTCATTTGTTTTGAAAATTGGTTGTTGGCAAATTCTGTCGACAAAGGGTTTAAGTCTGAGATGGCCGCCGTGAAAACATTATGTTGGTTTTGCGATGCGTTCACTTTGTTCGCATAAGTCTGCTTGAGAATGTCAGCGTATTGTTGATCCATAATGTTTGACACACCTTCGCCTATAATCATCGACAAAGCATCTGTGTTGTTGAGTACATTGACACCAACACTTCCTTGAGGTGTGATCGTGAATTCGTCAACGGTATTTCCAGCTTGCCATAGATTCGTGCCAGCAAGTGACAGGTTCATGGACATGTCTTGATTTGAGTTGCCAGAAGCAAGGATGTCTGCAACTTTTCCACCCCACCCTTTCGCATTGCGAGACTGAGGTACAGATGTTTGCCAATGACGCGCCTGGTCTGAATGAGATTTCAACCCTAAAGGAACGGGGGCAGCACCTGACAAGATTTGTGATTTGGTCACTGGCTCAATCAAGGTTCCAACATTTGCAATCACCGCTGCTCTTCCCGTATTGAACATGTTAGCCACCTCTGGCATGGCAGGGTTAAGGCCGTAATTGATGCCCAAAGCGTCCGTGTAATCAAGGGGCAAAAGACCGCCTTGTGGCAACGCCAAGTTTGACCTCGTGGTGGCGTAAACATTATAAGGCTCAGCGGATGTTGGTACGACCATGTTGTATGAATCGTTTCCTCCTGCAAGTAAAATGCACACAAGGGCTTTGTAGTCATCAGGTGGGGGTGATGGTGCAAGGGAATTCATCATTCCCAGAGTGGTAAATGACGACAGAAAAGCGGTTGAGCCCATTGCAGCGCATCCCGTAGTGCCTATGAAATGTCTCCTTGATATTTTGTTTTTATGCTTCATGGGGATCACTTTTGGATAATATAATCCGGGGAAATTAAGAGAAGATAAAGGGCCACTTTAACTCTATCTGCAGGTGCAAAACCTTCTACATCGATGAGCGTTGAAATGGTGTCTAACGTTTCTGAAGAGGCTGTCCCGCCGGCAAGGAGAATGTTAAGCCTATCGACCATTGCGTGAACATCATTCGATGCCAAAATGATTTCATCCTCAAAGTCTAAGGTGACATTGTCATCGGGAGAATATGCCATGTCCCACCATGGAACCCCAATGTCATCGGGATGCGCCATTGTAATGGACTCCATATACACTTCTCCGAAACACATGTCAGAAATGAGATTGATATATTTAATGGAACTTGCCGAGTTTAACAATTCAAACTCAGGTGCGACTAAGGATGAGTCTGATATCGGGCCTGAAGGCGAGTACGTCGGCATAAAGAAATTGAACACCGTTGGAGACGCCATCGGATGTTGCCCCATTTCTTCAGCCCACCAGCCAACACTCCACATCTTCCCCGATTGATTTGAGGCATTGAAAGCCTTCAAAAATTGCATGTACCGCATCATGGGTTCCCGCATCTTTCCACTGCTTGTGTCTTCAATCCAAGAACAATGTCTTGCTTCCTCATCCAGAAGAATCGCCTTCACAACCGCCGACAAATCTCCCCTCACCCCTTCCCCATTGTTCACAAATACCGATGCCACACGTTCAATATATTCAGGAGAAGGATTTGACTTCACCATTCTCTGAATCATCAATTTACTTACAAAAGGCGCTGTGTTTGAATGGTTAAATAGAAAGTCCAAAGCCATGTCGATGTCCTGGCCGCCTGAAGCGCCATCTACCGTGGCTCCTCCGTTCAGCAGATTCTTGACACCCTCCTCATGCCAACCTTCGAACATGACCATGGGCATGGTAGAATTGATATACGGAACCGTATTGTACCAAACACCCCATTCAACTATCTCCTCGGAATAATCGACCCATGGCGACCAATATTGTGCTGGACCCAT
>CAJXHE010000076.1 GCA_913051865.1 uncultured Flavobacteriales bacterium | reverse complement strand
TTTTTGATAACACTGAAGAAATGGACGGTGCAGTCAACCGTTTGGCAACCCAACTTGCGTCTAGCTCTCCCGAAGCGATGCAAGAACTGAAAAAGGTACTTTGGAAAGACACCGATGACTGGGATGACACATTGAAAGCATTGGCTCAAATTTCAGGCCGACTCATTCTAGGTGACTTCTCGAAACAAGCCATCAATTCTTTTAAGAAGTAAGCGAGTTACTTAGAGATAAAAAAGGCCCAGCGTGTGAAACGCTGGGCCTTTTTTTATAGCTGAGCTTTGTTGTTTATCTCTGAATCATCAAAGGCAACATGCCTCCGCGATTCCCTGAGTGAAGACGAACACTATAAAGCCCAGATGACAAATCTGTCACTGAGACATTTATGCTTATTTCTCCGGACGCTATGCGTTTTTCAATGACGACGCGACCACTCATGTCATGGATCAGAAGTATGGCATCTTGGGTGACATTGTCAAATTGAATCACAACATGTTCATTCGCAGGATTTGGCAACATTGAAAAAGACATCAACTCCAACTCAAAAACACCGACGACTTCGTCAACTTCAATCCCAGGATAAGATGCAACACACCCATTGTCATCAGTGACCGTAACGGTGTACACGCCTCCAGGGATGTCGGACAAATCTTCCGAGTCACCTACGACGTCTCCATTTTCATTCACCCAAACGAATACAAAATCAGACACTCCACCATCCACTGAAATATCTATACTTCCATTGTTCAAATCTATCGTACTGTTCTCAACAGTTTCAAGCGTAATAAGCAGTATTTCAGGCTCTTCAACTGACAAAAGCATGTCGACGGCACATCCACTTGAATCCATGAGCGCAGCATCATAGTCTCCAGCTGTGAGATCCATATATACAGAGTTCTCGGAGAATCCACTTCCATTGAAAGAGTAGCTATACTCACCTTCCCCGCCTAGCCCATTGAGCTCAATTTCTCCGCTATTGCCTCCATTACACAGCACATCTGAAACCGTTGCCTCAAGGGTCAATTCATCAGGACTTGATACCAGAACTGATATTTCATCAGAGATGCAGCCATTGCCATCAATTCCATATGCGACATATTCCCCTGGAGAAATATACAAGTACTGGCCCAGGTCATTGGCTAGATCGTTAAAATAATACGTCGCATTCTCTGTGTTTCCAGAAGAGAAAGTGAGCGAGACCTCGCCATCATCATATCCGAAACAAGTGACATCTGTCGCACTCGAACTTAAAACAACTGCTTCAGGTTCAGAGATGACAATGTTTGATATCGCTTGGCATGTCGGACCATCAAAGACAGTAATGGTATAATCTCCAGCGGGCAACCCTGAAACGACAGGGCCGTCGATACTCTCACCGTTCAGCTCATAGAACAGAATAACATTGTTCGCATTCTCCGTCATAATCTCAAGCGTTGCAGAGGAGTCACCGTGACATACAATCGTTTCTAACTCTACAATTGACACCAACAGGTCACAAAACACACAACTTCCGTCGTTTTCAGTCGCAAAAGCATCGTAGTTTGACGCATCTGAATCTGTACATCCGTAGATCTCAAGTTCATCACATACGCCATCTAAATCAGTATCATTTAAACAGTTACCCATACAGTCATAAAACATCTCAGGGTATACACAAAGTGCATTTGGTATTGTAGCCTCAGAATCAAAATTACATGCAGCTTCATCCATACATCCCGCACATGTCTCATATTCGCAAGACGCATCATCAATGGTCACAAGAGAATCGAAATTACATGCTAAAGCATCAGTACATCCTGCACAACTAGAGAACTCACATGTTTCGTCATCTACTGTAGCTGCTACGTCAAAATTACACGCAGATAAATCTGTACATCCAGGAATAACGCAATCCATAATAAGTTCAAATGTGCCTGTTTCAGCAAAAGCGCCACAGACCATCACCAAATAACTGACGCCCAATTCAGAATCAAATTCCAAAGTGGACGCAAAGGCTATATCAAGGCATAAGTCATCGTAGAAAGGTTCACTTTGGTCATCATTGCCCGCAACACAAGAAAGCGCTCCGCAACCGCCATCATAGACGCTTAGGTAGGTGTCAAAAGTTGTGAGGGGTGAACACGTCGTTAATGTGATCAAGTCACCTGTGCCTTCAAATGAGTACCAAAGCCCACCTGAAGGATCGGGCACAGGACTCGTGGCACAACTTGGGATCTCATCGACCTCAACACAGTCTTCGTTGTTTGCAACTATAGAAGTGCCGCATTGAATCTCAAAGGCACCAGCGCAGAAGTCATTTTCCTGATCGCCACCACACAAACCATTATCTTCAGTGGCTTCAGGGTTGAAGTTACAGGCAAGTGGATCTGTACAACCTTCGATTTCAAACTCATCACACACACCATCCCCATCTGTATCGTTCAGACAATCTCCGTCACAATTATAAAATTCAAACCCATAAAAACAGCTTCCATCCTCCTCAGTATAGAAGGGTGCGTAATTACACGCTTCTGAGTCTGTACATCCAAAGAGTTCGAAAGGATTACACACCCCGTCGCCATCATCATCATCTAAACAAACACCCAAACAATCATACCCAGGATCAGCATATTCACAAGAGCCATCATCGAAATCAAAATCCGCTGAATAGTTACACGCAAGCTCATCCGTACATCCGCATGTGAGTGCTTCCGTGCCCGTTAAACCTTCAAATGACAACTCGACACGAGAAAGGTCATTTTGATCTCCATAATTAAAAAACTGAGCGTTTAACGTCCCTGCGATATCCCCATCCGTGGTGAGTTGGGCGATTAATATCCTTTGATTCACATCTGGATACGCATTATTTGTCCCTACAACATCTAGGACAAACCAAGCACCACCCACAGAATCATCAATGTCCAGATCACCTCCAGCTTCGAACTGTGAGACCCAAGAAAAATTTATGCTTTCGATATACTGTGGGTTGGTCTCATTTGGTCCAGCTGATTCGTCAAGTCCGATGGTGACCCAGCTGTCATACTCCAGTTCGGGGAAGCCCGGATAAAAGACCGGATTAATATTTGAACCAAGCACAGAACCAACATCACTCTGAAAGAAACTTGTCGTTGACGTAATATTAAGTGGACTCAAATCATCCCCCGAAATTGCAGACAAGAAATCATCCGGATGTGGTGTGGTGACATATAGCCTATAGGTTGTTTGACCTGCCAGTATACCCTCAGTATGTTCCATCACAACATCAACTGCGAGACCGTACCCTTCAGTCCCTCCATCTGAACAGGAACAAAATTCACAAGACCCATCATCTTCAGTGGCCAACACATCATAATTACAGGCGGTGTCATCGACACAACCATCTACTTCAGATGCATCACATATCCCATCGCCATCAGCATCAGCCAAACACTCTCCATTACAATCTTCACCTAAAACCGGGTAAAGACAAGTGCCATCGTCTGTCTCTGCAGTGGCGTCATAATTACATGCTGACACATCCATACACCCCAGAGTAGACGTTAAGATGGTAATCGTTTGGACAAATTCTGAGGTATTTCCACAACCATCGAAAGCGGTATATGTGCGTTCAACAATTTGGAGGCCTATTTCTTCTGAAATAACGAGGTCTTCATATGTCCACTCAGCGGCATTGTCACAGGCATCGATCACATATGCATCCGCAATTGGAATTGTTTCTCCTGCTGATTGATCGACATCCAATTCCGTCACCGAAGGAAACGCAATAAATGGAGGCTCTGTATCTAATATCGTGAACCATTGAGTTTCTGAAATAGAATTCCCTGCCTCATCAGTCGCAGTAAAGGTTCTGGGACACGTATAGCTCTGAAGACACCCGAAAGGATATTCAAATCCACCATCTAAAGAAGTAATGACGATATCAACTGTAGCCGAACAGAAATCGCCAGCAACAGGCATGTCTTCTTCAGGCGCAGGCATTAATTCATCACATGAAAGAAAAGTACTGTCGGGGAAGTAGGCAAAGAAAGGCACATCAGTATCTGGTGTACAAAGGCCTGTTTGGCATAACCCATTATCCTCTGTAGCTGCCGGGTCGTAATTGGTGGCATCGGGATCTGTACAGCCATAAATTTCTAATTCATCACATACACCATCTCCATCCACATCGTTGATGCATAAACCATCACAATCATAAGGAGGATTGAAATAATCACAAGAATCATCTAAATATATCGCCAGCGGATCGTAGTTACACGCAAGTGGATCAGTACACCCGATGGCCAAACACGAGGTAAAGTCACAACTGTCATCACTAAAAGTAGCGAAGGGGTTGTAGTTACACGCAATAGAAACCATGCAGCCTCCTACCTCAGCTGAAAATGTGCCAATACCATCGAAATCAATTGTGGTTTGTATTTGATTCTCGCCATCACCCAGAGGGAAGACTTGAAAGTTAAGTGTTCCAGAGACTGACCCTGTTGTGGTAACCTGCATAATTAACACCCTTAGGTTGGCGTCTGGCAGACCATTGTCAGCCGTGTTCAGAATGAAATAAGACGCACCTGTTAGCGTATTTGCTTCGAGTAAAGTCGCACCATCTGTGGTGAAAAACGGGGCAAATGGTTGTGCCCCATCATCCGCAAGCGAAGGGTCAACTGCATTTGAAAGATCCGATTCGGAAGCGGCGCTCTCCAATCCAATGGTGGCATATGTATCATCCGCCATAATTGGATACAAACCCAGAAAAGCAGCGTTAATGCCAGAGGCATTCCAACTGCCATTTAAAGGTGTATTAAAAACGCCATCCGGAGCAGACAAAGTCAGTGGAAAATCAGTATCGCCAAACACAGCACTCATTCGATCTGTGGCGTTAACCATGTCGACATAAAAACGATAAACAGTGCCAGAAGCTTCAACAGCATCTGAGGACTCAACTGTTAGAGTATACTGACTCAATCCAAAATTGATTGATCCTAAGAAAAAACACGCAGAAAGAAGTAGATGTTTAAATAATCTCATTAACATTGGGGAATATGTTTGAATGCAATTTATTTCGGCAGACACTGAATGCGACTCTCAAAATGGAAGGAATTCAACAAGGGGTTTTATGTAAGACGTTGAAAAGATACAAAGGTGGCCTATAATTATTATATATAAAAATAGGGAGACCAATCGGCCTCCCTATCAATATCATATATAAAAAGGTCTTAGTTTGCCTTCAAGAGCTGGATTGAAGTAGGTATTCCGTTAGAAACGACGTTTAAACGGTACAATCCATTCTCCACACCACTAAGATCGAGTGTCGTCAAGAATGAAGATCCTGCGCCTGACCAAACACCTTGTGTAACTTGACGTCCACGAGCGTCTGTAACTGAGAACGCTACAGTTCCACCAGTCCAACCCTCCCACTGCACTTGGAATAAACCGGTACTTGGGTTAGGGAAGATTTGAGCTTCAACACCGCCAGCCAACTCATAGATACCCGTGACAACGTTGAATGTTGCAACTTCTGAACAACCAGCAGCATCTGTAACTTCAACGGTGTAGGTGCCTGAACTAAGCCCCTCAAGATCAGCAGTTGTTGTTCCATCCACTCCAGGACCAGTCCACTCATAAGTAAAGTCAGGAGTACCACCAGTTACACTGATGTCAATCACTGCGTTGCCAGTATCTTCACCTTCAGAAGGGAAACCACCGATAACAATTGGATCTGGTGACATCACCTCAACATCAGCCTCAGAAATACATCCGTTTTCATCCTGTGCATAGAATGTATAATCATCAGCTGCCAAATCATCAAATTCATTCGTAGCTACAAAATCGTTTCCATTGTCGCTGTATTGAAATGTACCAGTACCTCCAGTTGCGTCTATTGAAACAACACCATCGGCTGAACCGCTACACGTCACAGAAGTAGACGTTGCAGTTGCCACAACAGGCACTGCATTCATAACCTCAACCATTTGGCTGGTTGAACATCCGTTTACATCTGAAACGAGAACCGTATAAGTACC
The DNA here is from genome assembly GCA_913051865.1 of uncultured Flavobacteriales bacterium. GTDB lineage: Bacteria > Bacteroidota > Bacteroidia > Flavobacteriales_D > Sanyastnellaceae > UBA974. The sequence goes on along the minus strand of CAJXHE010000076.1, from coordinate 4,291 downwards.
TGCAACTAATCCGTCATAAGAGGACCCTGTAAACGTTGAATCTGCAACCATCACAGTGAAGCTACCTGCGCCTCCTACCGGAGCCCATGACACCATACCATTTGAATCGTCTGTACATGCAACAGCAGTAGCCATCGCATTCACAATAATTTCATCAGGGCCGATGACGACTTCTTCAGATGATCCAGAACAACCATTAATATCTGTTCCTACTACTGTAAACGTTCCACCTGGAACCAACAGAGGACTTGATAATCCACTTTCACCATTTACAGAAAAAGTGATAGAAGTGGGAACAGCTCCACCAAAGGCACTCACGACAATCTGCCCATCAGTCACATCGAAACATGAAGCTGAACTGCTGTTCGTAACAAATACTTGAACTGCAGTGGGGTTATTCACCAATGTTGCAATAGAGTTTCCAGAACACCCGTTGCCATCTGTAGCAATAATAGTGTATGTCCCAGCACTTAATCCAGAGAAAGTCATCTCATTTGTAGATGTTTCTGGTGCGCCTTGTATGTTAAATTGAAAATCACCATCTCCACCCATTGCATTAGAAACCGTAATCACAGCGTCATTGGTGTCGTTACATGAAATAGGTGATGTAAGCGTTGCAGACAATGTGACAGCAGCAGTTGCAGGAACTGAAACAGTTTCGGAAGCTACACAACCTGCGCCATCGATAATCTGCACGAAATAATCACCAGCAACGAGGTCGTTAAAGATTCCGAAGTTCGATGGTGTCTCGTCGTCAATACCGAAGTAGTAATCGTCAGAACCTTGTGCTCCTGTAGATGTAATCATCAAAGAACCGTCATTGTTACCATTGCAAGTTGGTGCAGATGCTGAATCTATCACTAGAGCAAGTGTACATGGAAGGACACAAGACAGATCGTCAACCGTTGCTGTTGCGTCGAAGTTAGAAGCGGCAGGGTCAGTACATCCAAACGTATCATTCATATCTGAACTAAAAGCGACACCATTGTAATTGGTTGTATTTGCCTGTAAGCCATTCACGAAGATTTGTACATTAAAGACACCAGTGAATGAATCATCCGTTGTGATTTGAGCAAGGAGGACCTTGTTGTCAGCGCCACCGAACGCAGCATACTGGTCAGCACATTCTACGATTGGCGTCATTCCACAAGGAAAACCAGGGTAGAACCATGAGCCTCCGATCGGATCGTCTATGTAGAAATTACCTGTAGATGAAAATTCCGCCAGAGCATCAGCCATACCAATGTTGCTTATAGCACCGCCATCTGCTGACGACATCATACCTATAGACATCCAACTGTCGTATTCAAGCGTAGGTATCGCCACAAAAAGAGCTGGATTAGGTTCGTTACCATAGTTATAACTTGGTGTAGATTGAAAGACTGTTCCCGCTGAAGAGAATGCCATCGCATTGTCAGAGTCTCCAAATACCGCTGAAACGAAATCTTCCGAATTCGTGGTGTTCGCGTAAACATGGTATGTTGTAAATCCATCTAATTCAGGAATTGCACCGTCGTGGACCATGATCGTCTCAACTGAAATGCCAGTTAACTGTGCTTGGACTCCCAATGAACAGATTAAACCAGCGAGTAATAGCAAATGCTTCATATATATATTGTTTGATTTTTAAATGACTCTATAAGGCACAAATATATACCTGCTTGGCTTTAAATAGAGAACTTTTTTTGAACGCTGGACGGTTTATATATTTATGTGTCGCGAGAGTGGGTTTTTCTCAAATGCGCTTGATCTTCTCGATTGCGGTTCTCCAATATTCAGGAATTGCACAGGTGGAGCCTGTTTTGTGATTAAAACATACAATCACTGTTCGCGACACTGCACATAAGATTTTCTCATCACCTTTCGTGATGTGTGCATTGTATGCACACGTGATGCTCTTCTCCCCCATCTTTTCTACCCAAATTGAAATCTCAAGATCATCTCCCAATTTTACTGGGTGCTTGTAATCAATTTCTTGCCGAGCGACCAAAACGCCGTGCTCAGACCAATCCCATTTCGCCGAAATCTTGTTAAAAAGTGAAATTCTGCTTTGCTCAAAGTAAATCAGGTAATTTGCATTGTGAACGATCCCATAAGAATCAATATCTACAAAACGTATTTCTGGGCGGTAAATCATATTCATGGCCGCGAATGTACATTCGTAACATGGCTACAAGAAGAAAAATTTTAACAACACTGACAATTGCTTGCTTTTTGCTTTCAATCTACCAACTGTATCAAACACCTGCAGCTGTCGGATGGGCTGGCGCAGCACTCGCACATTTAATTGTGTTTATTTCGATGAAAACAGAACAGATCCCCGATTTTGATTCGGACTTTCTAAACATCTTAAATGTATCGCTTGGCATTGTTGCGTCGCTCGTTTCCGCAGGTCAATGGATTATTTTAGACATAAACGGCCCTTTTGCGATGGTCATTTCTGCTTCTGCACTGGCTATTTGGGCTCTAAGACCAAGGAAAACAGCGTGAAAAAGAATGAAATCACCTGATTTCACTCAACTTTATCCACAAAACAGTGGACTTTGTTCACAAAGTGCATATAAACGGCCTAGACCCCTTGACACCGTTGAGTTTGTCGCCATACATTGCAACGACTAATAAGTATAATTGTTAAACCTTAAAAACATCATTCTCATGAACAAAGCAGAATTAGTTGATGCAATGGCTGCAAGTGCAGGCATCTCAAAAGCAGACTCAGGTCGTGCTCTAGAAGGATTTCTTAGTGCAACAAAAGGCGCACTCGCTAAGGGTGACCGTGTTTCTCTAGTAGGATTCGGTTCTTTCTCAGTTTCTCACCGTCCAGCGCGCAAGGGTCGTAACCCACAAACTGGTGCTGAGATTCAGATCAAAGCAAAGAACGTTGTAAAATTCAAAGCAGGATCAGGCCTCGCGGTTTAATCTCATTTGAATAAAAGATTAAAGCCTCTCCTTTTTGGAGGGGCTTTTTTTTTACTTTTAAACCTTCATATTTGACTGTGAATCACATGTCCTCTCAATCTCAAAAAATACAAAACTGCCTCAGCGTCCTAGAGCCTCTCATGACTGAGAAGCGGAAGGCGAGGTATGAAGAGATTCTAGAGCACCGGACGAGGCATGTTGCGATGGTGCTCGAGGATGTGTACCAAAGCCGGAACACCAGTGCCGTCATGCGCAGTGCGGACGGGCTGGGGATACAGGACATTCACATGATAGAGTCGTACAATGTTTGGTCTAAGAACAGGAGTGTCTCCAAAGGCGCCTCTCGATGGCTTACCCTACACAGGCACCTGGGCGCAGAAGACCCCCACGGAGCGTGTGTCGCAAAGTTGAGAGAGCGCGGATATCGCATCGTCGCCACCTCCCCACACGAAGGTGGATATACACCCGAAACACTTCCGATAGACAAACCCATTGCGATTGTCATGGGGACAGAATTCAAAGGGATATCATCTCGACTGATGCCGGAAGTAGACGATTATGTGGAGATTCCGATGTTCGGGTTCTCAGAAAGCTTTAACATCTCTGTCGCCTCTGCGATTGTGATGAATCGGGTTTGCGCCCGCGTGCGAGAAGCAGGTGTTGATGCGGGGCTCTCGCATGATGAGAAGCAGTACCTCAGATTACAATGGGCATTCCGATCCGTCAAACGGGCGGATTTAATCCTTGAGAACTCTGGACTTCAAATGCCGATCGAAAAATGAACGCGCCGCAAGTAAAGCGTCTCAATGTAGACACCTTAGGCCTCTTGAAAATCGCGCTTCCTATCTCTATAGGAACCTTCGTTCAATTCCTCGTTCTGCTCACAGACAACTTCTTCCTCTCCCGAGTGAGCGAGTCGGCGATTAACGGCGCGGGAAATGCCGGGTTAATTTATCTCACTTTCGGCATGCTGATTTTCGGAAGCGCAACCGGCATACAAATCCTCGTCGCACGTCGCAATGGCGAGGGGAACGACGCATTACAAATACGCACGGGAAGGATGGGATGGGTCATCCATGCCGTTCTCGCTGTCCTGATCTGCACCACCGTTCTCCTTCTCAACAGAGGGTTTTTGGGCGGACTTATCTCCAGCGAAGCGGTCAGAAACGTTTTCGAACCCTTTCTTAATATCAGAACGTGGGGATTTCTTCCCTTCGGCGTCACCTGTGCGATTACGGCATACTGGATGGGACTCGCCCGCACAAACCTCCTCCTCGCGGTCAGTATGACGATTGCCATTACAAACCTCATCCTGGACTATGCATGGATCGAGGGCAACTTGGGGTGTGACGCCATGGGACATCTGGGCGCA
>CAJXHE010000075.1 GCA_913051865.1 uncultured Flavobacteriales bacterium | reverse complement strand
CTCCCCTCCTATCACAACCCACGAGGAATAGAATACGGGGCTATAAAAACATCTATTCTGGGAAAAATACGAAGAATATAAATTCCAAATAAAATGAAACCCACCATAGTTTTTGCGACGGCAAACGAAAACAAAGTGTCTGAAGTACGTCGACTTTTAGAGGGACGGTTCGAGGTAAAATCTCTTGTAGATATTGGTTGTCTGGAAGACATCCCGGAGACTGCGCTCACTTTGGAAGGAAATGCCAAACAGAAAGCAGATTACGTGAAAGAGAAATATGGGTTCGATTGTTTTGCCGACGATACCGGGCTAGAAGTCGAGGCGCTTAATGGGGCTCCAGGCGTATTCACAGCAAGGTTTGGCGGCCCTCAAAAAGATGCCATGCAGAACATGAATCATTTGCTAAGTGAACTTCATTCAGCAGGCGCGACAGAGAGCAAGAACAGACAGGCACAATTTAAAACGGCCATCCACCTCATCGTCGGGGGCGAAGCGATTTCGCTTGAAGGCATTTGCAAAGGTGAAATTGCTCAAAAACGTTCTGGAACTGAAGGTTTCGGTTACGACCCCATCTTTATTCCTGAGGGTGAAACGCGGACATTCTCGGAGATGAATGCTGACGAAAAGAATGCCATGAGCCACAGAGGAAAAGCAATCCGAAAAATGACGGAAAGTTTAGGTGTGTAAATAACAGGGCAAAGTGTGTGAAATGATTTGGTTTTTCTCATATTTGCGGTATGAATTATTTAGAATTCGAAGCGCCAATAAAAACGTTGCGAGAGCAGCTTGTACAGGCAAAAGAAATTGAGTCAAAAAACGATCTTGATATGACCACTACGATTGTGGAACTTGAGGAGAAGATCTCAGAAGTGACAAAAGAAATTTACGGGAAACTTTCCGCTTGGCAAAGGGTACTCGTAAGCCGCCATCCAGACAGGCCATATACACTTGATTACATGGAGGCACTCACAGATGGTGAATTCATGGAGCTTCATGGCGACAGAAATGTCAAAGATGACAAAGCGATGGTCGGTGGACTGGGTGAAATTGACGGACAGCCAGTGATGCTCATCGGCCAACAGAAAGGCATCAACACGAAGATGCGACAATATCGCAACTTCGGAATGGCAAACCCCGAAGGGTATAGAAAGGCGCTTCGCCTCATGAAACTTGCAGAGAAATTCAACATCCCTGTCGTGTCGCTCATCGACACTCCAGGAGCTTATCCTGGACTTGAAGCTGAAGAACGTGGACAAGGAGAAGCGATTGCAAGAAACCTAATTGAGATGACTCAACTTCGCGTCCCTATCATCTGTATTGTCATCGGAGAGGGCGCTTCTGGAGGCGCATTGGGAATCGGCATTGGAGATAAGGTGCTTATGTTAGAAAATACATGGTACAGTGTCATTTCTCCTGAGTCATGTTCATCGATTCTTTGGAAATCCTGGGATCACAAGGTGAAAGCGGCAGAGGCATTAAAGCTTACTGGAGAGGACATGTTAAGCAACAACCTCATCGATGGAATCATCCCGGAACCCCTTGGTGGGGCTCACAATAACAGAGAAGAGATGTTCGCTACTTTGAAGGGTGAAATCAACATGCATTTAAAGAAATTAATGCCCATGGATTCCGACAAACGTATCGACATTAGAATACGTAAGTTTTCTAACATGGGAGTGGTGACTGCTTCCTAAAACGAACTGAAATACACGGTTGATTTGACCTAATTTTGTATATATAATTCACAAAACCTAATATTAAAATGCTACGTACCCAAGCATATATTGTAGCCATCGCTACTGCTCTTTTCCTAGCCGGCTGTGCCGGACTGGGCTCAATGGAAAAAGCCATTGAAACGTTAAACTTAAAAGTTAATCCTGAAACACTCATCCTCCGAGGCGATATCGTCGAAGTCGAGATGACTGGAAACTTCCCGGCAAAATACTTCGCTAAGAAAGTGAGACTGGAAGCAACTCCTGTCCTGGTTTGGGATGGTGGAGAAGCTGCATTTGCAACGGAAGGGTTCCAAGGTGAGGATGCCGCTGGCAACTACACCGTAGTCCCTTTTGAATCAGGCAAGTCATTTACATACACTGCAAGCATCCCGTATGATGCTGCCATGGAAGATGGAAGCCGTCTTGAATTAAGACTACGTGGTATGAAAGGTGATAAGGTGGTCGAATTTGACCCGTATGTGCTATGCAACGGTGTAATCACAACACCAAATCTCGTTCAGCCAGACGACAAATTTGCAATGACGCCTGACCGCTTCCAACGCACGATGTCTTACTCATTGGTTGAGGAAACCAAAACTGAAGTGACCACTACAGAAGCGACCAACGCTAAAAATGCAGTGAGCATTAGCTATGCATACAACAGCTCTCGAGTGACCACAGCTGAAACACGCACAGATGGTTGGAAGGCAATGAAGGAACTCTTCGTTCTGGCAGCTTCTGCAGATAGCGTTTCACTCACCGGGGTAACTATCGAAGCTTACGCTTCTCCAGAAGGAGAGATTTCTCTGAACGAGGACCTTGCAACGAACCGAACTGAATCTGCACAAAAAGCGCTTATGAAGGAGCTTAAGCGCCAAAAGATCGAGACAGCTGAGGGCTTTTACACACTCATGGCTAAGGGAGAGGATTGGAATGGTTTTAAGCGCCTCATGAAAGCGTCAGACATCGCTGACAAGGACCTCATCCTTCGTGTGCTGGAGATGTACTCTGACAAATCCAAGCGTGAGGAAGAGATTCGCAATATTGCAAAGACGTATTCAGAAATTGAAGACCAAATCCTTCCGTCTCTTCGTCGCTCTGAAATTGCGATAGATTACACTGTAGAAGGCTATACCGATGAACAACTCATCACATATGCTTCGAGTACTCCAGAAGTGCTAACGGTTGAAGAGTTGTTGTTTTCAGCGACATTGTTTGATGATGTGAACATGAAGTACACCATCTATTCAGCTTGTGCTGACACCTACAGCTCAGACCTCAGAGGGCACAACAACGCTGGCGTATGTCTAATGGAGATGGGCCGACGTAACCAAGCTGAAGAAGCGTTTAACTCAGCACGCTCGCTTGACCCAAACAACCAGGCTGTTCTAAACAACCTCGGAGCGATCGCACGCCAAAAAGGCAAAACAGACGAGGCCGCTTCACTCTTCGGAAAAGCTGGTTCTGGTCCAGAGGTGAGCTATAATAAAGGACTCGTCGCGATCACACAAGGAAACTATGGTGCTGCGATATCTACCATGAGTGGCGCGACAACCGCCAACCTTGCGCTTGCGAAACTTCTTAACGGAGATGCTAGTGGCGCGAAGACGACCCTTGAAAATGCAAATGACGACTCAGCGGTATCAAGCTACCTCCTTGCAATATGCTCGGCACGTCTAGGCGATGGAGAGGGCGTGAAACGCAACATCACTGATGCCCTCACGAAAGACGGAACACTTAGAGAAAAAGCGAAGTCAGATTTAGAGTTTCAGAACTTCAGGTCTGAATTGGGACTGTAACTTCTGTAAGCTAACGCTCAAGACGTTGTCTTAAAAAATCAGTCCAACGAATTTAAAAGAGGCTGTCTCAGTTATGAGACAGCCTCTTTTTTGAATGTCATAATTTGAGGAAAGGCCTACTTCAATAGGCTCGCTGTCTGCCAAAGGACAATGCCTGCACATACACTTACGTTCATGCTCTTCTTGACGCCCAACTGAGGAATCTCTAAGATGACATCTGCTGAGTCGCAGGTGGCGGATTGTACGCCTCGAACTTCGTTTCCGAATACAAGCGCCCACCTCTCCCCTTTTAAAGGCGTCCATTCGCTTAAGGACACACTTTTGGCGTGCTGTTCAACAACGGCGATCTTATATCCCTCCGTACGCAAAACAGCGATTGCCTCCTCCGAATTTGTGTGACCACGCCATGGAATATGATCGCTGGCTCCCAAAGCCGTTTTTAAGATATCCCGGTGAGGCGGATGGCAGGTAATCCCGCACAGCTCAACGCCAGAAATACAAAAGGCATCTCCTGTTCTGAAAAACGAACCCACATTGTTCCCGCTTCTTATATCCTCAAGGACGAACACAACGGGAAGGTTGTTTTCATTCGTGTAATCTTCGGGCTTCACATTGAGTGGTTTCGAAAAACGACGCTTTAATTGGTAAAGTGTAGCGTGAAAGGAAGACGGGTTTGGTAGATGTCATCCGACTCCAGCATACGCTTCACGGAAAGTATTTCGAGGAGCGTAGCATTGTCTTCACCCAGCATCGAAAGTGCATCGAAACTAGACCTTACACCCGCTAAGTCCTCGATGAACGTCTCAAACGGATCACCAATCTCAGGAAGATAAACAGATTCAGCGTCAGGTGAGTCGATGAGCGTCTTTGTGTAATTAAGCGCTGTTTCCAAACTTCCGATTTCATCCACAAGACCGATTTCTAGTGCATCATTTCCAGACCACACCCTTCCTCTTGCGACCTCCTCCACTTGCTCTGCATTCAAACCTCTGCCCTCAGCTACTTTAGAGGTAAATGAGTAATATATATCTGAAATCACTTCATTATAAGCCTCAATTTCAAAAGCAGACATCGAAAAAACACCATCCGGTTTCCCAGCGTGGCTATGCGTTGCAATCTCATCGAATGTCACTCCCAAATGTTTTTCATACATCCCTCCTACATTGGGGATCACGCCAAATACACCAATCGATCCTGTGATGGTCGTTGGATTTGCAAAAATCCGATCGGCAGCACAGCTGATGTAATATCCACCCGATGCAGCCAAGTCACCCATGCTTACGACCAGGGTTTTACCTGCTTCTTTTAAAAGCATCGTTTCTCTCCAAATTACATCACTTGCAAGGGCGCTTCCTCCCGGAGAGTTTACCCTGAGCACGACAGCCTTCACATCAGATGCCAGACGCGCCGTACGAAGTGCTTCCGCTGTAGTAACAGATCCTATCGTCGTTGCATCTCCTTCTCCTGACTCAATCGCACCTACTGCATACACAACTGCGATCTCGCCACCCAAAGGACCAGATTCATCTTCACTCGAATCACCGTCTTCACCATCATCAGAAAGGGTCTCGATAAGTTCTGCCATTGACTCTTCTGACATGTCCAAGCCAAACATGCTCTCAGGCAATGTATACTGACTGAAAGAGATTGTTTCCAATTCGAGACTGTCCAAACGGGTTTCTAAAAGGTCATCCAACTCGTCTTGGTAAAGCATTCCGTCTATGAGGCCTTGATTAACGGCATCGGCAGGAAGGCGGACGAGAATGTTTTCCGCAACCGCATCCACTTGCGCCACAGGAATATTTCGGCTCTCGGCGATGTCTGAACTTATCGTTGTCCAAAACTCACCCAGCAATGCGCCCAATTGCTCTTTGTTCGCCTCGCTGAAATTTCGGCGAAGCAAAGGCTCTACTGCAGACTTGTATTTGTTGTTTGGTCCGCGAAGAACAGTCACATCAACGCCGAGCTTGTCCATCAAACCAGGATAAAACATCGCTTGAGAACGCAATCCTAAAAGTGTCATTCCACCCGCTGGATGAAGGTAGACTTCGTCCGCCACTGAATTAAGATAGTATCCTCCCTGACTCATGGTCTCACTCCAAGCGACCACCCATTTTCCAGACTCGCGGAACGCGTCAATTCCATCGCGTATATCTTCAAGTGTAGAAGGAGCAGCTGCAACCCCGGAAATATTCAAGTAAATACCTTTGATCTTGTCATCGTCAGCAGCCCGGCTTAAGCCATCAAGGATTTGATCCAAACCCATTTGCGGTGAAGGTGTTAGACTTGCAAAATTAAACGCGAAGGGCTCTACGCCACCCCGCTCTACAATGCTCGCGTCCAGATTCATCACAATCACATTCGCATCTCCAGAATACACTTCTGTATCCGCTTCCTCCAGTTCTGAAATGGCACCTACAATCCCCCCTACCAGGGCGCCCACGAAGATGAAAATTAATATTGTGCCTGCGACCAGCAAACCGATAATTGAACCTACTGTGGAGCTCGCGATGTTTTTGATAAAGTTCATTCTGCAATAATTTTGATAAATTTATTTCTGCAATAATACGAATGTAAATTGCGAGTAATTCAGAAAACATGTTATTCCGAACAGTATATATTGGTGTCGGCTCCAATTTGGGGAATCGGGAGGACGAAATACAAGCTGGGATAAGCGCTTTAGAAATCGAGCTTGTAGAACGAAAAGCCATTAAATCGCTCACCACTTCACCCCTCTATGAGACAGAAGCGTGGGGAATGCCTCCTGAGACGCCCCTGTTTCTAAATCAAGTCATCGCTCTGGAAACCAACATCGATGTTACGCTTCTGTTGAAGTTGCTACTGCACATCGAAAATGATTTGGGCCGAACAAGACAGGGAGAGGGATATTCAAATCGAACGATTGACCTTGACATCTTGTTAGATCGTGATCTGATTTTAAAAACGAAGGAACTCATGATTCCTCATCCGAAAATCGTGGAACGTAGATTCGTATTACAACCGTTATCTGACTTAGATTCGGAAATGACAATTCCCGGATACAATTGTACCGTCGGGGAAGCCTTAAAAATTTGTCCTAAAAAACCAGAAGTAAGAAGATGGGCCCATACGCATACATAGCGATAGAAGGAAATATAGGTGCTGGAAAAACCACGTTCAGCAAACTGATGGCGGAAAGGACGGGCAGCAAGCTCATTCTCGAGAGGTTTGCGGAAAACCCTTTCCTGGAAAGGTTCTACGATGACCCGGAAAGTCATGGTTTTTCTGTCGAGCTCGCTTTCGTCGCAGATAGATTCAAGCAACTGGGCGAAGTTCTGGGCAGTCGCAACCTGTTCCGCCAAAATGTCATCGCTGATTACAATTTCGCCAAATCACTTATTTTCGCAAAGGCGAACCTCCCACACAATGAGTTCACGCTTTTTAAAACGATGTTTCGCCTCATGGAAGCACAAATCCCTTCCCCGGAAGTGGTGGCGATTCTGAATCCCGGGATAGATAAGGTAAAAACACAGATTAAAGATCGTGGGCGTAGCTTCGAACAAGACCTTCCGGAGGGATACCTCGAGAAAATCGACAAGGGATATCGTTCTTATTACAAACACCACAGAGGTTCTAGAATCCTTCTCATAGACACCTCGGAGCTGGATTTCGTGGCGAATCTAGACGATTACGAAAAGATCTTGAACTGCATCACAATACCTCGCAAGCCTGGCGTGTACGAAATCAAGCCTTGATGATAAAAACCCAAAGAACACATGCGTAGAAAAGATTTTTTAAAATTGGGTGCCCTCTTTGGTGGAGGGGTCTTTTCAGGAGCATCGTTTGGAGGTACTGGAAAGAAGCGTGTTTCCGAGGCGTCCATCAGTGACACCATTTCCAATGCAGGACTTGAAGGAAGCATGTTCGACTATGCCGATGCGCCTATCGAGAAAGTCAAGGTGGCGATGGTCGGTTTGGGGAATCGTGGGAGCACATTGACAGAGATGTTAAGCTGGCTGGTCAAGAATGGTCATGCAGAAATCGTGTCTATTTGTGATGTTCAACCCGCGTTTTTAGATCGCGCCGAAGCGCGTATTGCAAAATTCCAGAGTGCTGTTCCAAGGCGCATCGATGGCAGCTCGGATGAAAACGAATGGAAAAAGGCTTGCAATTCTGAGGAAGCTGATTTGGTCATTATTGCCACACCCTGGAGGTGGCATGCCCCGATGGCGATGTATGCTATGGAGCAAGGTTTGCATGTCGCCACCGAAGTCCCCATTGCATATACCATAGACCAAAACTTAGAACTTCTCAAGACCGCAGAAAGAACGAAAAGGCATTGTATTATGCTCGAAAATTGCTGTTACAATGGCGAAGAGTTGTTTGTTTTAAACATGGTAAAAGAAGGCGCTTTCGGCGAACTCACCCATGCAGAATGTGCGTACATACACGATCTGAGGCAGCTGCTTATTGACGAAAATTACTACCACAACCGTTGGCGTTTGCAACACCATCTCGAGAGAGACGGAAACCTATATACCACCCATGGGCTCGGTCCTGTGTGCATGTACATGGACATCCTCAGAGGTGATAATTTAAGCCACCTGGTATCAATGAGTTCGAACGAGGCGGCTTTGTCAAAAGCCCTCAGAGAATCTGACGATACCTATTTGAATTCCATCGCGGACAACGTAAAATGTGGGGATGTCAATACGACCCTCATCAAAACCGAGCAAGGAAAAAGCATCATGCTGCAATTTGATGTGCATACAGGTCGTCCTTACAACAGATTGAACAAACTCTGCGGATCGGGCGCCACGCACTATGGCTACCCTTCGAGATTGTACAAAGACCATGGGCCTACATGGGACTGGCACAGATGGCAAGATGAAGCGGGGTACAAAGAAGCTCAGGAACAATTCGCACATCCCATGTGGCGCAAACTGCAAGCTCAAATCTCAGAAAACGAACAAGGCCATGGCGGCATGGACTTCGTGATGATATACAGGCTGATTCGAGCACTCAATCAAGGCGTTTCTCTTGACTTGAACGTGTATGACGGTGTGCTTTGGTCTCTCGTGGGAGCCTTAAGCGAAGAAAGCGTGGCACGGGGCAACGAAAAAGTCATTATTCCAGACATTACAAACGGCGCTTGGAAAACACCACGGGTACATCCCGTCTTCAGAGAGTTTTAGCCGATAAGCTCAGCCATCTTCGAACCGATATGCGCTGGGCTATCGACCACGTGGATGCCACATTCTCTCATGACGCGCTTCTTCGCCTCTGCGGTTTCGTCCTCGCCTGAAACAATCGCTCCAGCGTGACCCATCGTTCGCCCTTTCGGAGCGGTAACACCTGCGATGAATCCGACAACTGGCTTCGTGCCGTTTTCTTTAATCCAACGTGCGGCATTCACTTCGAGGTCCCCCCCGATTTCGCCTATCATTACAATGCCTTTCGTCTCATCGTCCGCCATCAGTAGCTGCACTGCATCAAGGGTTGTGGTGCCGATGATCGGGTCACCTCCGATGCCAATCGCTGTGGTTTGGCCTAGACCAGCTTTCGTACACTGATCCACCGCCTCATAAGTGAGGGTACCGGACTTTGACACGATACCTACTTTTCCTTTCTCGAAAATAAACCCTGGCATAATCCCGACCTTCGCCTCACCTGCGGTCATCACGCCTGGACAATTGGGGCCTATCAACCTACACGCTTTCTGATCGATGTACTGCTTTACGACGACCATATCCGATACAGGAATCCCCTCAGTAATGCATATAATGACTTTAATTCCGCCATCGGCGGCCTCCATAATCGCGTCAGCTGCGAATGCGGGAGGCACGAAAAGGATGCTCACATCCGCCCCAGTTTCTTGAACTGCGTCTTGAACCGTATTAAAAACGGGCTTCCCGAGATGGCTTTGACCGCCTTTCCCTGGCGTTACTCCCCCTACGACGTTGGTGCCGTAATCAATCATTTGACCTGCGTGGAAGGTGCCCTCACCACCTGTAAATCCTTGAACAATAATCTTTGAATCTTTATTTACTAGAACACTCATGTGGCAATGGTTTTTACGTCTTGGTTGTATCGCGCGGCAAATTTAGACCAAACCATCTCTTTACTCCCCTTTTTTTCCGCACTTTTGCACTCTAAACAAATGATTTGAAAAATTCTCTTCCTCAAGCCCTTGATGGTTCCACAATCGTCGCCATTTCCACCGCTCCTGGCGCGGGTGGTATTGCCGTGGTCAGAATCTCAGGCCCAGATGCTTTCCGCCTCGGATCTGCAGTTTTCTCTAAGACCATAGGTGCTGAGGACGAAAGGAAGGTCGTCTTCGGGCGTATCCTATCTGAAACTGGTGAAATGATTGACGAAGGCCTTGCTTTGGTGCTTTGCGGACCGCGCTCTTACACCGGAGAGGACACCATAGAATTCAACATCCACGGCTCGACATTTATCCAATCTGAAGTTGTCCGACTGCTCGTTCTTGCGGGATGTCGTCTTGCGGGACCAGGAGAGTTTACGCAACGCGCCTTTTTAAATGGCCGTCTCGACCTCACCCAAGCTGAAGCTGTCGCCGACCTCATCGCCTCTGAACACAGTGGAGCTCACCGTCTTGCCATCTCACAATTGCGCGGAGGGTTCTCTCGCGAAATCGGTGCTTTACGTGAAGCTCTGATCGGGTTTGCTGGACTTCTTGAACTGGAACTCGATTTTTCAGAAGAAGATGTCGAGTTCGCAGATCGCGCGCGATTTAACGAACTCCTCCACGATCTTCTGACGCGCATCTCTTCGCTTGCCGCTTCGTTTCGCGCAGGAAATGCCATCAAATCCGGCATCCCCATTGCCATACTGGGCGCCCCAAATGCGGGAAAATCCACCCTTCTTAATGCATTTGTGGGAGATGACAGAGCCATCGTTTCTGATATCGCAGGCACCACGCGCGACATTATCGAGGACACGTGC